>JBBTXJ010000001.1:0-4347 GCA_038062335.1 Patescibacteria group bacterium
ATTTTTTATCAACATCCATCGGACTCCGCGCATACGCCAAATGATTCTTTTCAATCACGGGCCTTCTCCCGGGTCCCACAACCTTGCCATCATAGTACACCTTCGGGTTTATCGCATTTTCGGTGCGCCCGAGAATATACGCACGATGGCCATCCTTGAGCGTCAAATCCCCGCCGTACCCCAATTTTTTGCCGTTGTAGATCAATTTGCCGTTACTCCCAACCTCACCGTACCCAAAATTTTTCCCGTCATAATCACCATTGGATCCTTTGACCTTTTTTTTGCCGTCAATAAACACAGAACTTTTGGTAAGGGTTCGATCTTCAACGACATCATAAATGACATGATCTCCATTCAGTTTATAATCCAACAAATCTATCTGTCCCATATCCTTACCGTCAAAAATAAGATGAAATGTTGAACGAAACGGACGAGGGCTCATAGCCACTAACTGAATAAAAGCGACGTGTTTTTGATTGAGTTTAAGCTGGGGCTGACTATTGGGAGAGTCAACTTTTGAAAGCGTATCCACCATTACATCATCAACAACCACATAATCGCGGCCGCGGTCCCGCCAAATATACGCGAGCCGATCACCCGCAACGCGCGCCTGCATCGCTTTGAGGCCCCACGGATTTTTCTCGCCAACATCAAGCGGTTCGCCATTGTAATAAAAACCGCGCTCTTCACTTCCAATTAAAATATTGAGACACTTTTCTTTTGACGCTTTTTTGTATTCCAGAAGTTCGGCATCCGAAAGCGACTGTACTATGTTGGGCTCTTGCGACGGCCCTCCGATATATTCATCGTCAAGCAAATTGGCGGGGATTGGCGGAACCGACGATGGTGGACTCGGCGGAAAAGCCGCTAACGTTAAAGATGCGCCCCACACGAGCAATAAAAAAATGTAGTGCATGCAAATATAGTATACCACATCCTTCACCAACAGCTCACGCTGTGATAAGATAGACACCATCTATGTCCCGCCCCGATTATGCCGACGAACCGACAGAAATACAGGAACCCGCCATCAATGAAATAAAAAAACCGCGCTCCTGCGCGAAACGCGCCTGCGGGTCAGGTTGCGGCTGCTCTATCATTATGATAGCGCTACTTGCCGTAGGCATGTGGCTTTTTACGCCGGCACAGACAGAAAAAATAACCAGTCTGCCGTCCGTCTTCCCACCCGATTTTCCTCTCTATAAAGCGGAATCCATCACCGATATCACGCATTTAAGCAGTAACCGAAAAAGACGCGGTCCCGAAGCCGCGGCGTTCATTCCTAAAATGATTCTCACTCCCATCATGGTGTGGTTTAGAAAACCTGACCATGCAACTTCAACCACCACCGCATGGCGCGCCATCCGCGAGGCAATCGCTACTCCGGTTGCCACCTATACCAACACCACCGCCGTCACATGGGAACGCCTCGGCGCCGAACCGGACTTTGTTGATGAATGGTATTACAACGAACTCCAGAAGCAATCCTTCGCCGTTACACGCACGTTTGTTTCGTCAACCAGCCGCTCGCTTCGTTTTGAAAAATCCCCTATCACCGGCGCCATCTCTATTGACGACCCCACGCCCGCCGATGGCACGGACCATGTTGTCTTGCGCGTTGATTATCCGTAACTGTGTACAACTCCGCTTGCACTCTGCTATACTCATTATGAAAACATAATCGACATCTTTGAAAAGAAAGGAGGTGGAAACATGTTACAAACTTGGCTTGAAGTAGTACTCGGCGCTTTCGAACGGCTCTGGGAGGGATTTCTTGGCGTCATACCGGAACTCCTTGCCGCGTTTATTGTGCTCACCATTGGATGGGCAATCGCGGCTCTGGTAGGCGGCCTTGTCGCGCGTCTTATCAAGGTCTTGTGGATTGAAAAAGCGATCGATAAATTGCGCATTGCTGACGCCGTCTCAAAATTGGGGGTGAAACTGAATTTTTCCGGACTCATCGGCTGGCTCGTGAAATGGTTCCTGATTCTGGTCTTTTTCATCGCCGCAAGCGACATTCTGGGACTTTCGCAGATTACGGAATTCTTGAACGAAGTAGTCCTCTACATCCCGAACGTCGTGATTGCGGTTGTGGTCTTGCTCCTCGGTATCATCATCGGCTCATTTGCCGGACAGGTTATTGAGAAAGCGGTCAACGCAAGTCACTTGCATTCAGGAGAAGTTATCGGCGGGATCGCCAAATGGGCGATTGTCGTCTTTGCCTTCATGGCAGCTCTGGTTCAGCTCGGCATTGCCGCAGATATGATTAAGACGCTCTTCACCGGACTCGTTGCGATGCTCGCCTTGGCTGGCGGTCTCGCGTTTGGTCTCGGCGGCCGCGACCACGCGGAAAACGTACTCGGTACATTGAAACGCGATTTGACTAAACGAAAGTAAATAGAAAAGTATTTTTCTCTCAAAAATCCCGCGTCCAGCGGGATTTTTGTTTGCCACGTTCATTGACGAAACGGCGTCCGCACGATAGTATGCTTTTATGAATCTCATCCGCGACTTCTGCATCATCGCGCATATCGACCACGGAAAATCCACGCTCGCGGATCGTTTTTTGGAATTGACCGGCACGGTGGAAAAACGCAAAATGCGCGCGCAACTGCTGGACCAAATGGATTTGGAACAAGAAAAGGGCATCACCATAAAACTCGCACCCGTGCGCATGCTCTATAAAGGATATACGCTCAACCTCATTGATACCCCCGGGCATGTGGATTTTACGTATGAGGTCTCGCGATCGCTCGCCGCGGTAGAGGGCGCAATTTTACTCGTGGACGCTACGCAAGGCGTGCAGGCGCAGACGCTCGGCAATTTGTATCTCGCGCTTGAACAAAATCTCACCATCATTCCGGTGATAAACAAAATTGACTTGCCGGCGGCAGACGTAGAACGCGCAAAACGCGAAATTATCCAGCTGGTTGGCTGCGCGCCAGAGGAAATTTTGGCGGTCTCCGGAAAAACCGGCGAAGGCGTGGAAACGCTTTTACAGGCGGTCATTGACCGCGTTCCCCCGCCGCGCGGCAGTGCGGAGGCGCCGCTTCGCGCCCTTATCTTTGATTCGCGTTTTGATGATTATCGCGGCGTAATTGCATCGGTCAGAATTGTTGACGGTTCAATCGCGCGCCGGCAAAAAATCCACCTGCTCGGCACCGGCGTCCGTACGGAAGCGGAGGAGGTGGGCGTCTATTCGCCCGGACTCACACCGCAGGAATCACTTGCAACGGGCATGATCGGCTACGTCGCCACGGGCATCAAAGACATCGCGCAGGTGCGCGTGGGCGACACGATTACAACCGATAAAATAACGGGCGTAGCGCAACTCCCGGGTTACTACGAAGTAAAACCGATGGTGTTCGCCGGCATTTTTCCCAAAGAAGGAAACGAATACTCTGCATTGCGCGAATCAATGGAAAAATTAAAACTGAACGATGCCGCGCTCCAGTTTGAACCGGAACATTCGCAGGCGCTCGGATTCGGATTCCGCGCCGGTTTTTTAGGACTCCTGCATCTTGAAATCACGCAGGAACGATTGCGCCGTGAATACGACATGGACGTGATTGTCACGGTGCCGTCCGTGGCGTATCGCGTTACCACCGCGCGCAATGAAGCGCTCATTATCAAAGGACCGCACGAGTTGCCGGATCCGTCGCATATCAAACACACGGAAGAGCCGTGGATGAGCGTGGATATTATTACGCCCGTGGAATACGTGGGCGGCATTATGCAACTTACGGCAGACCGTCGCGGCCGCTATCGCACCACGGAATATCTCTCCGTCGGCCAGCGCGCCATTCTCCGCTATGACATCCCGCTTGCCGCGCTCATCGTGGATTTTTATGACGCCTTGAAAAGCGCCTCTGCCGGCTACGCGTCGCTGAATTATGAACTGAAGGGATACGAAACCACGGACATTGTACGATTGGATATTTTGGTAGCCGACCGGCCGGTAGAAGAGCTGGCGACGATTGTGTGGCGCGACGCCGCCTACGCGGCAGGCAAACGCATTGTTGAGACGCTCAAAGATACACTGCCCCGCCAGCAATTTGTGATAAAAATTCAGGCGGCGGTGGGTGGAAAAATTATTGCCGCGGATCGGGTGGCGTCATTCCGTAAAGATGTGACCGCAAAATTGTACGGCGGCGATGTGACGCGTAAAAATAAACTTCTTGATAAACAGAAAAAAGGCAAAAAACGCATGCGTGCGTCCGGAACGGTGGACATTCCACCGGAGGCCTATCTCGCGGTGCTTAAAAAGAAAGATTAAAAAAATCGCCCAGCCGGAGCCCGAGCCGTAGGCGAGGGACACGCGAGCGATTGCGCACAACGTTCCAGCAT
>JBBTXJ010000002.1:0-4361 GCA_038062335.1 Patescibacteria group bacterium
TGTTGCAGTTACTTATTCACATATATTTTGGTTACATTTCCAACTAATTACCGAAAATAAAAAGGCAGGTCTGCGAAGTTGCAAACCTGCCACGTCTGTCTGCTGATACCAACCCCAAACTATCTGGGAACGTCGACCGAAACCGTCACCGGCAAACTCCTGACTATCATCTCCGGATCGAGGTTGGCGAAGACGATGCCATGCCCCTTGGTGTGGTCGTGTCCGGAAAGCTGAACGTACATCCCCGCTTTGTCGTCGAAGGTTCTCCCCTTGACATCGGTCAGTAGCACCCGCATCAGCACGCGCCTCCGCCCATCGAACTCAGCGATGCAGATGTCACCCTGACGCAACTCGCCCAATTTCTTCTCCATTAAATCCTCCCTCTGGCCTAGTATGAGTCCGCGGGATTGCGGACGGATGCTGTATAGTTAATCATACGCCAGAACATTCGTCAAGGTTGAGAGGCCACCCTCACCTGCCCCTTCGCCTCCTCCAATTTCATACTCACCACATGGGACACACCGCCATCGCCCATGGTAACGCCATAGAGCGCGTCCGCGGCCTGCATGGTGGCGCGGTTGTGGGTAATCACGATAAATTGCACTTTGTGTGACAGCTCTTGCAGAATTTGCGCGAATCGCGCGGAGTTTGATTCATCGAGCGCCGCGTCCACCTCATCTAACACCACAAATGGCGATGGGTTAATCGTCATGATGGCGCACAAAAGCGCGATTGAAGTCATCGCGCGCTCGCCGCCGGAGAGTGTATGCACGGTCTGGATCCGTTTGCCGGGCGGCGTTGCCTGAATATCAATGCCGGCGATGGTGTCGCGCGGAATGTCTGACGTTTCTTCGGTCTCCGCTGACTCTTCGCCCTCCTCCACCGCGTCCGCCTTTGCCTCTATTTGCACGAGTGCCGCCTTGCCGCCATCAAACAAGATACTGAAAAAATGCTGGAATTGCGTATTGAGCGCTTCAAACGCGCTCGCGCGCTGGGTGGCGATGCGACGATCCAATTCCGCCATCACGCGCTCCAAATCCCCCAAGGATTTCGTTAAATCCTGCACCTGTACGTTCAAAAATTCAAAACGAACATCCAATTCTTTATATTCATCTTGCACGGTGGGTTCAATGCTCTCGATCATTTCTACGCGACGACGAAGATCGATCATCTGCGGATGGAGCGCCTGCGGATCCACGCCGAGCACATCGTCTGCGGTGATACGCCGCACGACATCTACCAATTCCGGCGCCTCGCCGCGCATCTCCTGTTCCAATGATTCCAATTGCGTTTTCGCGCGTGTGTGCTGGATGTACGCCTCATTGAGCGCGCGCTCCGCCTGATGCATGGCCTCTTGTTTTTCTTGCAATTCGCGCTGCAAATCAAAAAACGATGTTTTCACGCGCGACGCGTCTTTTGACGCCGCAAAAATCTGCTCGCGCACCTCGCGCGCGCGGAGATCAATCATAACGAGCTCCTGCCGCAACGTATCAATCTCTTTTTCCGCGCCATCGGTTTCCGCCGGTTTTTCTGATGGCGCCGGACGAAATTTCCGCAGACGCTCAAGAAGATTTTTGATGCTCGCGCCCAGCCGCTCAAGCGCGCGGCTCACCGCGCTCTGATCTTGCCGTTCCACCGAGGTAATGAGCGCGGCATGTTCATTCGCAAGCGCTTCCAGGTCGTCCATCAACACATTCACTTCAACCATGGCACGATTCGGCCGCACGCTCGCGTGCGCTTCGGCAATCGCGATGGCGCTCTGCAATTTCGCAATTTTTTCAGTACTCTCCTGACGTTTGCGCAAAAGCTCATCGTATTCGCTCTGCACATCTTCCAGCGCCGGCGCGTCCGTTTGCGTTTGCTCAAGCGCGCGCATTTTTTTCAGCAAATCTTCGTACGCGCGCTGGGCCGTTTCTTCATTGCGCGTAAGTTCTTTCATGCGGCCGGTAACGCGCTGTTCTTCTTCTGACACATCAAACCACCGTTTGCCAAAGTATTGTTTGCGCACCGCCTCCAGTTGGCGCAGGACGTCTTCGCGTTCCGAGAGCCGGCTCACCTGCCGCCGCAAGGTTTTAAGCCGCGGTTCAATCTCGCGCATCAAAAGATCCGCTTCGCGCATATTCTCTCGCGCGCGCTGCAATTTTTGCGCGGTCTGTTCGCGTTTCAATTGAAATTCCTTTACGCCGGTTGCTTCGTCAAAAAATTCTTTGCGTTCGGCCGGCGAGGCGACCACCACTTTATCAACCATGCCCTGACCGATCACGCTATAACTGTTTTTCCCGACTTGCGCACGCGCTAAAAATAACTCAAGGTCTGACAAACGCACCGCGGATTTGTTAATCAGATATTCACTTTCGCCCGAACGATACAGCCGCCGCGTAATTTCAATATGACTGCCGAAATCATCAAGCGTGCGATCTTCATTGTTGAACGTAAGCGCCACGTCCGCAATACTTTTGCGCGTGGCACTGCCGGAACCGGAAAAAATAACATCCTCACCGCGCTTGGCGCGGAGCATCTTCATGGATTGCTCGCCAAGAACCCAGCGCACGGCTTCGGCAGAATTGGACTTTCCGGACCCATTCGGCCCCACAATGCCGGTAATGCTAAAACGGCCGCCCGAGGGCGGAAGGAATTCAAAAATCGTCTTATTCGAAAATGATTTAAAACCAAGGAGGTCAAGCCGCTCCAAATACATAGAGAACCTTTTTAGTATAGCAGGTTTTGGACCACCATTGACAGGGAGCGGCTACCTCCGTATACTATCTTTCCTCCTTATGATTACGGAAATTGCACAACAAATCGCCGCAAAACTCCGGCAAGCGCGCCGGGTGCTTTTGATCCCGGGCACCCACCCGGATGGGGATAGTATCAGCTCCACCTCTGCCATGTTTTTATACCTTAAAATGCACGGCGTTCCTGCCAGTATTTTCTCCGCGATAAACCCACCGGAATCACTACTCTTCCTTCCGCATGCGGACGAAAGCCGTACTGATACCGCCATCTTTCACGATGAAACCATCGATACTATCGTTGTCTTTGATGCAGGAGACTTGCGCTACGCGGGCATTGCTGACAAAATTCCCCTCATGCCGCGCCGGCCCGTGATTATTAATATTGATCACCACGCGAGTAATGAAAATTTTGGCGATTTGAATTTAGTAATCAAAGATGCGGCGGCAACCACGGAAGTGCTCTATAACTTTTTTCGCGCTATCAATCATCCGATACATGAAGATCTAGCCACCTGCCTCTTGACCGGCCTCATGACTGATACGGATCATTTTTCGAATTCTGCAACCACCGCATCTGCCATGGCCATGGCAAGCGACTTACTCGTTCGCGGTGCGCGGTTGCATGTAATCAGAAAAAACACGCAGAACAATAAATCCGTTACGCTCTTAAAACTGTGGGGCATCGCGCTTGCGCGGCTGTATTATCAACCCGGGGCGGACGCCGTCATCACCTATCTTTTCCAAAAAGATTATGAATCCTATGGCATGACGTCACAAGAAGTAGAGGGTATTTCTGACTTTATGAATAAACTGGGAGAAGGACGCTACGTGCTTTTCTTAAAAGAAACGCCGGATGGACAGGTAAAAGGCAGTTTCCGCACCACGCACGATGATGTTGATGTAGCAAAACTCGCCCTGCGTTTGGGTGGCGGCGGGCACAAAAAGGCCGCGGGTTTTACCGTGCCGGGACGACTGGAGGAAACCGACCGCGGCGTAAAAATTGTACAAAAATAAACACTGTGCTTATAATGAACATATGACAACCACTGAAACAACCAACCAATACCTCATCCCCACCGTCATTGAAAAAACGCACTACGGCGAACGCGCGTATGATATTTATTCGCGCTTGCTCAAGGATCGCATTATTTTCCTCGGCACCAACATTGATGATGCCGTGGCAAATGCCGTCATTGCGCAAATGTTATTCCTTGAGAGCCAAGACCCGGACAAAGACATCAAATTATACATCCATTCAGGCGGCGGTTCCGTAACCGCCGGTCTTGCCGTCTATGACACGATGCAGTACATCAAACCCAACGTCTCCACCATCTGCATCGGACTTGCCGCATCCATGGCCGCCACGCTTCTTGCCGCCGGCGCGCAGGGCAAGCGATTCATCCTGCCGAACGCGGAAGTGATGATACATCAGGTGATGGGCGGCGCGGAAGGACAGGCCAGCGACATAAAAATTTCCGCCGAACGCATTTTGCGCATCAAGGACCAACTCAACAAAATCCTCGCAAAGCACACCGGCCAACCCATGGAGCGCGTTGAAAAAGACACGGACCGCGACTTCTTCATGACCAGCGACAAGGCCGTGGAATACGGCATCGTGGATAAAAT
>JBBTXJ010000003.1:0-4497 GCA_038062335.1 Patescibacteria group bacterium
CGGCGGTGCCGCGCTCATTCTGGGTCTTTTGACCCACTGGGCTGCGAAGTTAATTGCTATTGACATGCTCGTCGCGATTCTTCTGATTCATTGGAAAAATGGATTCATGGTGAGCGGCGGCGGGGCGGAATTCGCCCTTGTGCTCTTTGCCGCAGCCGTTGCCCTCACGATCACCGGCGCGGGCAAATGGTCTGTGGATCAGATGTGGCATAAAAAATCTTAATAATAATTGAAAAAACAACAAAAGGCCCACCATGGTCTTTTGTATTAAAGACGTCAATACTTGCCCACTTATCACCATTCCGCTATACTCAATCCCATGAATAAGCAAAATATAGCAGCGTACGATCCGGACCTGTGCGGCTGGATTCAAAAGGAATTGAACCGACAAGAAGATGGCCTTGAAATGATCCCGTCTGAAAACTTTGTGTCCCCTGCTGTTTTGGAAGCGCTGGGCTCGGTTTTGACGAATAAATATGCGGAGGGTTATCCGGGCAAGCGCTATTATGGCGGCTGCCAATTTATTGATGGCGTGGAACAACTCGCGATTGATCGCGCAAAACAATTATTCGGCGCCGAACACGTGAATGTGCAACCACTTTCCGGCGCGCCCGCGAATATCGCGGTGTATTCCGTGCTTTTGGAACCGGGCGACACCGTGCTCGGAATGGATTTATCTCACGGCGGCCATTTGACGCACGGACATCCGGTAACGTATTCGGCAAAAATTTATAATTTCGTGCGGTACAAAACGAACGCAGAAGGCCGGATTGATTTAGACAATCTCCGCGCCATGGCCGAAGAACATAAACCGAAATTAATTTTGGTTGGCTATTCTGCGTACTCGCGTGAAATTGATTATGCGGCGGTGAAAAAAATTGCCGATGACGTGGGCGCGATGACGATGGCAGACATTGCGCATATTGCGGGATTGATTGCGGCAGGCGAAATGAATAATCCTGTGCCTCTGTTTGATGTAGTAACGACAACCACGCATAAAACGTTGCGCGGTCCGCGCGGTGGCATGATTATGTGTAAATCAGCATTCGCAAAAAAAATTGATAAAGCCGTATTCCCTGGTTTGCAAGGCGGCCCGCATGAAAATGTTATCGGTGCAAAAGCGGTGGCATTCAAAGAGGCGCTTGAACCTTCTTTTAAGGAATACGCGCGGCAAATAAAAGCGAACGCGAAAGTGTTGGAAGAGGAATTGGCGCGGCGTGATTATCGCCTTATGTTTGGCGGCACGGATAATCATTTGCTGTTGATTGATGTAACAAACAAAGGCGTAACCGGCGCGCAGGCGGAAACGGCGTTGGATAAGGCCGCTATTACCGTCAACAAAAATATGATTCCGGATGACCCGCGCTCGCCCATGGATCCATCGGGGATTCGTTTGGGAACACCGGCTTTAACAACGCGCGGAATGAAAGAAAACGAAATGCGCGCAGTGGCGGATTTTATTGACCGCGCGATTACTGGCTGGCAGGATGATGGTGTGCTTGATAAAATTAAAGAGGAGGTGAAGACGTTAACGAAAAACTTCCCCTTATACAAATAAAAAACGGCGCAGAGGCAGACCCACTCGCCGGAGACACGAGTCGCTAAAATATGCCAGCTCAACTCATTGACGGCCGCGCCATCGCGCAATCAATCCGCGATGACGTAAAGAAAAAAATCGCGGCGTCTGGCGTGATACCCGGACTTGCCGTTGTTTTGGTTGGACCAAATCCCGCATCGCACATGTACGTGGAATTAAAAGAACGCGCGTGCCAAGATGTGGGCATTCATTTTGAAAAATATCTGTTCACGGAAACGGAACCGCAAGAACGCGTTATCACGAGGATTCAAGAGCTGAACGCGCGCCATGATATTCACGCAATCCTCGTACAGCTTCCGCTGCCGTCCGGTTTTGACGAGGACGCCGTGATTCGCGCGATGGATCATCGCAAAGATGTTGATGGATTTCATCCGGCGAATATCGCGGCGGTAATACAGGGCGGCGGGCGTCATCCACTGCCGGTGCTTATTAAAGCCATCATGCGTTTGATTGAAGAAACGCGCGTGCCTCTTGCCGGAAAATCCGCAACGATCCTCGGCAACAGCGATGTATTTATGAAACCGCTCGGCGCGGTGCTCACGCGTGCGGGAGCGGCAGTTGATGAGATCCTTCGCTCCGCTCAGGATGACGATGCGCTGAAAAAAATAAAAAATGCCGACGTCCTTGTAGTGGCCGTCGGCAAACCATGGATGATCACGCCCGCGATGGTGAAACAGGACGCGATCGTCATAGACATCGGCACCACGCGCGACTCCGCAACCGGGCAACTCCGCGGCGACGTGCACCCAGATGTTGCACAGGTTGCCGGATGGCTCACGCCAGTCCCCGGCGGAGTGGGACCAGTCACCGTTGCCATGCTCCTTGAGAACACAACACTGCTCGCTGAGCACTCTCATCGCGCCTAACGCGGAAAGAGCATTATGCCATCTACCATACTCAAAAACGAACAGGCAACTATTGACGCCGGCGCTGCGTTCGCAAAAAAACTCCGCGGTGGCGATATTGTGTTACTGCACGGCGAGCTCGGCGCGGGAAAAACAACGTTTGTAAAAGGAATTGCGAAAGGGCTTGGGATTAAAGAAAACATTACAAGTCCGACGTTTACGTTGATGGGGGTTTATAATTTGTCATTCCCGCGAATGCGGGAATCCAGTAAATTTTCTGGATCCCGGGTCGAGGCGCCCGGGATGACAAAAAAGAGACGCGCGCCCGGGATGACAGAACCACTACGCCTCTGTCATATAGATACCTATCGCCTAAAAAACGTAGATGAACTCCGTGCGATCGGCGTGGAAGATTATTTGGGCGAACCGAACACCATCACAATTATTGAGTGGCCGGAAAAAATAAAACCCCTGCTCAAAGGGGAAAAAACTATCTCGCTTGCTTTTGCTCACGAAAAAGACGGAACACGGTCCCTCGTGGTATAATCAAGCCACTATGACCAACACCTCCAAAGCGGAATGGATACTCCGCATCGCGGTGGCCGGCGAATTTATCGGCCACGGAGTATTCGCGCTCCAGCAAAAGCAGGGCTGGATTAAATATTTTGAGGCCGTCGGGATGTCGCCCGAACAGGCCCTCTTCTGGATGCCCATTATCGGCGTCGCAGACATCGCGCTTGCGCTCATTGTGCTCGCGCGTCCCATCCGCGTAGGGCTTCTCTGGATGGCGCTCTGGGGATTCTGGACCGCGCTTCTTCGGCCGCTCGCCGGTGAACCAATCTGGGATTTTGTGGAGCGATGGGCAAACTGGGGCGCGCCGCTCGCGATCCTCTTACTGCGTAGCTGGCCGAAAAACATCAAGGAGTGGTTGAGTTAATTCCTCATACAAAGGAGGGAGAATATGCTAACGCTTTCGCGCAACATTTCTCCCGAAGGTAACAACGTGAATTGCCGCAATGTTATTATTATTGCGCGCTATCTCCAAAAAACCATCGGCACTGAAAGCTGGCTGTTTCGCGATCTCCCCTCTTCCCGCGAGTATCTGATGGACGAGGTGCACTGGATACCGCTCGCCACGTACACCACCATCATCAAACGCGCGAAAACGATTTTGAACGATCCGAACGCCGCTTTTCATATCGGTTTTTCGGCGGCGGAGCTGGAATCATGGGGCGACATGTTCAAACATCTCCAGCGCTTGTTCGCGAGTGTAACGCTCGGCCCCAAAGATGTGTATCGCCGCCTTCCAGAATACGTGCATCATTTTAATCAGACGAAAGATTTTGAACTTGTTGAGATCGCGGACACGCAGGCGATTATGAAAGTAACGTTCAAGCCGGGCATCAACCCGCTGGACGATATTGAAAGCGACCTTTTCATCCGAGGTATTCTTGCTTCAGTGCCAACGATATGGCGTCTTTCACCCGCAACCATCGTAGTGCTTGCGTCTCCCTACGACACACCGTCAGCATCATCATTCCTTTATCGCATAACATGGGAGCACCATGGAGGACTAGGGCGACGCATCACACTCCTCATGCGACATATTTTCAGCGCGCGGCGGGCATACCTTAAGAGCACAGATCATCAGCTTGCGCTCTTGCGCCGCTACACGGAAGAACTGGAAATAATTGTAGATGAACGCACGAAAGAACTTACCACAGCAAAAGGCGAACTGGAACGCTGGCGACAGAAAGCGCAAGAATTGCTGTACGGCCTGTTGCCCAAACGCATCGCCGAAACCATGGTTCAAAAAACATTACCGCCGCAACGCATCTACGCAACGGTTATGTTTACGGATCTCGCGGGATTCACCACCTACTCAAAAGATCGCACGCCTGATGAGGTAGCGCGCGAATTGAATATCTACTTTGATCACATGAAAGACATCGTGCTCGCGCACGGCGGCTGGATCGTCAAATTCCTCGGCGACGGCATGCACATTATTTTTGGCATAGAAAATATAATATAGCAGACTGATCTTAAAAAAACAAT
>JBBTXJ010000004.1:0-2006 GCA_038062335.1 Patescibacteria group bacterium
GCCCAATGTGGGCACCATGCAAACCTCGGTTGCGCATGGGTATTCTCCCAGCAACAAGTAAAGAGGAGTTCTTTGATGGCAACCATACGAAGTGTAGTGTTGGACGACCTGCCAGTTGTCGCCGAGATGATGCACAATGCTCTTGACCCGTTCTACGGAGGTGACCACAGAGCGCATGCAAAGCGCATCGTGGAGACTGCCGCGCAAGGTGCGATTGACACAAATGGCCATTTCTCCGCCGCCCAGCTCATGTATGTCGTGGAGGAGGATGAGCACATTGTCGGCATCCTGAACTTTGTGGTGAAGCATCAAGGTACGCTGAAAATCAGTCCGCTCATTGTCCGCGAGGAGGCGCGCGGCAGAGGTATCAGCCGGTTGCTCCTCAAAAGGATAGAGGAGTACGCTGAAGCACATCGGGTCCGGCAAATATACTGCACGGTCTCTGCGCGGAATAAAATTGCGCTTGACTACTTCCTCGCGCATCAATTTGTGCGGGCAGGGGAAGCAAGCGGGCACTACCGCATTGATACGGACGAGGTGATGCTCTATAAAATCGTAGAGCATGCAGGACTGTTAGCCCAAGAACGCACTATCTCTGTACTTCCCTTTTCCAGGGAGGACGAACCGCAGGTGCGCCGTCTCGTCATTACTCGCCTTGCGCCATACTTTGACGGCGTGAACGACCAATGGGTAGATGCCATGTTTGCGGGCTACGAGCGTAAAGAGACCAAAGACCCGAATGAGAAATACAAACTTATTCTGGTCGCAAAGTCGCCTGATAAGGCCGTCCTTGGCGTCGCCACCGCAACCCCAAAGAAAGGTGAGCCCATCAAGCTGATGCCGCTCATCGCCGAAGATATCCAAGTGTTCTCGGCTTTGGTGGCGGAGCTCCCGTCGTTTTTGCGGGAGTATGGGCACAAGCTCTATACCCATACAGTCCCCACCAGCATTGAGGTTGAGATACTTCAGCATCACGGATGGCGGATTGAAGCCATGATGCCGGAAGCATACAAATGCGGCGTCACCACCCAACAATGGGGTCTTGTCATGGAGGAAAAAGTAATGAAAACGATGAGGGTCAAGCGGCAGTATTTTGATGCCATTATGGCAGGTACGAAGCCCTTGGAGGCCCGTGTCGGCTACGACAGTATCAAGCGGATACGGAAAGGCGACAATATCTGTTTGGAAAACGAGCGGGTCTCTGGGGTGGTGCAGGTTGTTGGCATTCGCGTCTACAACACTTTTGCAGATGCGCTCAAGCACGAGAACGCAGGGCACATTGTTCCCGACGACCCCGCCGGTGCCCTGCAAGTCCTCCAGCGCATCTACCCGCCTGACAAGGAACGGCTCGGCGTGTACATTTTTGAGTTCAAGGTTATCAGTGGGACCTCGCGTAATAGTAATAGGAGGTAAACACCGCCGTTTCGTATAATATAGTCCATTGCTCAACTAAAGCCCCCCCACAGTGTTTAGTCATTGTGGGGGTATATTTATTCCCTATCCCATGATTACCGCAAACCTAGGACGCCGCCAGAAAAACGCGACCTCGTCTTGTAGTAAAATGATTCTGACCTCATCAAGTTGATAGAGCAGAACTGCATAAGTGCCGTGAAAAGCGGCACTTGTCTCTACCTTTCATTGCCGGCGTCAAGCGGTTGAATAAAAATCTATACGCGGTATAATGGTGGCGATGACAAGCATGACGGAAGACATCCGAAAAATTCTGGAGGCGGGAGTGCAGGCGCCTTCGGGCGATAACACCCAGCCGTGGAGATTGATGTAAAGATGGCAAATGACAATGAAAGAAAATTACCGTGCTTGGGAGATTGATTACGATGAATTCTTCCGACAGACGAGCGATCGGGATCGGCTAAAATTTTTGGTGCGATTTGCGGTGCTCGCGCCCTCCAGCCACAACAGCCAGCCGTGGCGGTTTGAGGTGACGGAAAACGAGATTTTGGTGAAGCCGGACATGCAGCGTGCGCTTCCGAAAAGCGACACGAATA
>JBBTXJ010000005.1:0-3680 GCA_038062335.1 Patescibacteria group bacterium
AAGCCCGGGATGACATTTATTTTACCAGTGAAATTCAAAGTATTTTATGTATATTCACAAACTCCCGCAAAGCATCGGTTTCTAGGGCATAGCGGGCTAAAGTGTCAGTAATTATAATCAACATTGGCACCACGGCCATAATCAGCAAAGTCATAAAAACCTTTTGCAAATTCCGGTATTCAGATTGCCAAATCTTCGGCAAAAGGAATATGGCGTAAAAAGAAGCCAAGAAAGGGATGACTACCGCGATTTCAAACAGCACGCCCCATAAAGCAAAGCTTAAGCCCAGCATGTCGGATGAATAAACCAGGGTATAGAAGGCAAACTTAATGGCATTCCAAATATTGCCAATATAGAAAAAACAAAGGTATAAAGCCACCACCAAGAAATGCGTGGTCAACGCGGTTTGCCAGCGGGCGCGGAAATAAAAATTTAAAACCGAATCTTTGTTTGCCATACCTGTATTATACCATATTCTAAATAAAAAAATAACAGGCACCCTTCCTCCTTTCGGGTGGTGCCTGGTTTTAAATTACGATGGTCGACTTGCTTTTAGCATTTTACGTCTTGCCTGTGAGTTCGGCCCAATGGTGTTTGGGCTTGAGCCGAGGTGAACCCTGCGCGCAGAGAGGGCACTCCTCCGGTGCCCAACTTTTTACCGCACGCTCTACAAGCGGCAGGATGACACGGTTCGTGTCTACCGGCAAAGCGACCGGCCGGTGGACGACTGTAACAACTTCTGAAAAGAATTTCACTGGGTTCGGATTCCCCTCCCGGACGGCCTGCTTCACCTCATTCGTGGTCTGCAGAGTGGTAATAAGTTCCTCGCACTGCAGAACTGAAGCCCCCTCCGGAATGACGAAACGCGACCAGATCATGCGCTTCGGATCCTTGGGATCCTTCTCTGTGAATCCGTGCTTGGCCCCCATAATGGTGGCCAGATGGTAAGAGTAGGTGATGGCCGCGTATGCACTGCCTACCACCCATGCCGGGTAGATGTTCCGTTGGAAGAGCCTCACTGCGTGTTGCCATGCTAGCCGGAGTGCGACAGCCGGGTCACAAAGGACCGGTGCGGAATTAACATATCCATCCGAGCACCGCCCGCTAGTGAGTTCAGCGTGCGGCGCTTTGGGGTCGCCTTGACGGTTGAAAAACCATACTGCGGCGCGTTCGCTGTAGAGTTGAAGAACTTCATCTTCGGTCATAGGTCTCACTGCAGCACCTCCTTCTTGGCCAAGTTAAAAGTTGAATTTTCAGGCCCGCTTGAGTGAGGCATTCAGGTCGTCGCGCGCGTACTCGGCAGCCCGGCGCGCGGCTTCGGCGAACTGCTCCGGCGGTGCCGCGAAATCACCCTTGGCATAAGCGTAATTGATGCCGCGCGAACTGTTCACGACGCAACCGAGGCCCTCGTTCGTGCATCCGACGACCGCACCATCAGCGCCGCCGCCTTGGGCGCCGTACCCAGGAACCAGGAACCACGCCTTGGGCAGAATCTCGCGCATCCTCGGCGCATCCTCCGGGTATGTCGCCCCCATCACCACACCCACATTGCTCCAACCGCTCTCTCCCTCAGTGCCTTCGCCCCATTTTCCGGCGAGCTTGGCCATTTCCTGCCATACCGGAATACCCGATGCAGCCTGAATCTGTTCCACCTCGGAGTTCGGTGAAAACGAGGTCTTGGTGACGAGGAAAATACCCTTACCATACTTCTTGACGGCGCGCTCCACGAAGTGCGTCACACAGGCACTACCAATCTGCGGCTGAATGGTCATGGCGTCGCAGTTGATAGGCGAACGGGTCGTGGACAACTTGTCCGGACTGTCGCCCCAGAAGGGCACCTCGCCAAGGTGGCCATCGGCGTATGCCTCGGCCGTGTCACCGCCATCGCCACGCTTCGCGTCTTCAAGTACCAGCAGACCACGTTCTTCCGCATGAGCCTTCACCTGCTCGAACGCCCACATGCCCCATTGTCCGTATCCTTCGTAGAAGGCCATCTGCGGTTTCACTACCACGGCCTCGTCAGCCGTGGCGTCGGTGATTGAGTTCATGGCACTAGCGAATAAACGACCTACGGCTTCCATGGTGGGACCATGGGATTCGACTGCCCACTGCTTGAGATGCAGAGGCATGTACCTGAGTTGCGGATCCAGGCCGACGCAGAGAATACTGCGCTTCTTGCGAATGGCTCCAATGAGCCGATCGGTGAACGTCTGCATGATACTCCCTTTCTATCTACGGTAACTGCGTTATAAAAGAGCGACTCCGCCGTGTGCGGAGCCCTCCGTAAAGCCAAAGCTTTGTTTCTACCCTAAAACAAAAGGCGCAAAAAGGCAAGAAAAAACCGAGCAGGGCCTCCGGGCCTGCTCGGATGGTTAAAGTGCATTTATATATCGCTATTCTATGGTCTTCCAGTTCAGAACCTGGCCAGCCCAGAACGGCATAGCCACTTCCGGCCCGACCTGGTACTCCAAGGGAATCTTCCAGGGACTCCGGGAAAGACTGACCAGGCGCGACGCGGGCGGCAGATCGAAGTTGCGCCGTGCATTGCGACTGGTGAAGTTCTGAAATACTTCTATTCCCTCCGGTGTCTGAAACAATGAATCAAGCGCGTGCGCGTAGAGCGGCAGAACGAATGGGTAAGTGAAATCGCCGCAAGCGCACTTGCCGACCATCACATGCTTGGCTCCCTTGGGATGGAATGCCGCATCACTACCCGCCATCACCCAGGGGTAATCCTTGCCCACCAGATCAACGAGCGCGCGCCGGTCCTGTTCGGTTTTTATAGGCGGCTTGCAAGTAGCCCGCACATCGCCGAACGTGTCGTCTTCGTTGGTGGCCAGGTGGTGACCGGTCAAGGTGACAAAGAACCGGCCGGTCTTGGCCCATTGCTCCCAGAACGGAATGCACCGGCTGTCCGTGCCATGCTCCCAGACAATCTTGGCCTCGGTTTCTTCCAAGAACATCTGGATGATAGGGAGGAAAGCGAATTCAGCGTCGCGGTTGATGAAAGTCATGTTCGGATGCTCGGGATGCCAGTGCGGCCACATACCGACTTTACCGCAATGCCGGATCTGGGGCACAAGGCGGCTATAACGCACTACGCCTTTTTCTGATTTAGTCGTGCGATCCCGCGGATAGATCTTGGCGTGAAAGATGCCCAGCTCGACGCACTCATCAATCACCTCGGTGGTTGTTTCTTCGGTGATCATGAGGAAAGGCAGAATGGTCGGCCGCGCCTGGATCAGCATCGGTGCCAATAAAGGCAACCCACCAATCTCAACCGTTTCCGCCATGTGTTTATAGTCCAAAACTTGCGCGGCCACGCTCAACCCTTTTTCTGTATTTGGCTGGGCGCCAAGCATATCCGCGCCACCCAACACGGCATGGCGAATCAGTGGCCCCATGACCGCGCCTTCGCGCAGGTGAATATGTCCATCAGCCGTGGCGTCGACTACTACACGTTCTGGCATCATCTCCTCTATCTCCTCTCGGGTGAGTGGTTCAGAATTTGAAGATCCCGTCATTATAATACTGATTCACCGCCCGGATGATTCTCTGCACGCGGAGCGGATGATACATGGCTACTGTGCCAAGCGAGATGGCACTGGCGCCGGCATAACAAAGCCGCAGAGCGTCGTCCACGGAAAATACTCCCCCACCAGCGATGACTGGAAAGGTCT
>JBBTXJ010000006.1:0-4548 GCA_038062335.1 Patescibacteria group bacterium
GGGGAAGACCCCATCGTGGTGTACGCGGATCGCCTAACGGAATTGAAGGGCGCCGGCAGGTTCTGGGTGCAAACGTCCAGGACACTCGCGGAGAAAAAAAGCACTCTGAGCTACGCCGAGTTTGTCCGAACCGTCAAACGACTCCGCATTCCTCTCGTGTTTGACACCCAGCACTTTCTCGAGTATGCGCTCTCGGTGTACGGCGTGGGTCGTCTTCCTGCAAACTCGGATAGGTTGTATCGCGTGCTTGAAGAGGGCTGGCAAGAACTGAAAGACCTCGTGATGGAAATTCACCTCGTCAATTTCAATCCCGAGCTGGGGTCTACGCGCGGCCGGAACGTGCCGCTAGAAGAAGGCGTGCTCCCCCTCCGCGATTTCTGTCAGATGGTCAAGAAATCCGGATGGGAGGGTACGGTAGTGCCGGAAGTGTCTCGCTTGTTCTGGAGTAGCGGGGATCTCCGCGCGCTCCGGGAACAGGTTCATGGATTTTTCAAGTAGTCACAAGGCAGGGTTCTCGCGGAGCGCGGGGACCCTGATTTTTTTATGCCGCCTTCAGATCTTCTTTTTTATCGACTCTTTCTTCTATTTTTTCCAACCACAACATCGCGTATGCTATTGCTTTCTCGACCGCTTCTGGCTTTACGTTTTTGGGCTCATTAATTGTCATCCAATCTGAAAACTGCGATGATTCGTGCCAGCCGTGCGCCTCATATATGCCTCGCACTTTGCTTTTTGGATCAATGGCGTTGCATAACATACCCATTTTACCGCGCGATATAATATAGTCATTTATTTTTTCCATAACTGCTCCGCCAAACCCAAACCCGCGCACATTTTTCTTAACAAAAACATAATTCACCAAAAAACTCGGAATTGGCTTACTCATGTAATGCAACTCCGCATACCCAAGCGGTACGCCTTCAACCACTAATTCAATACGATGGTAGCGCTCCACCTCTCCCCCCTCTTTCATTTGCTTTGGTTTCTTAAATTCAAAAGAGGGCGCCAGTCCCGCTTCCTGATATTTTCGTAGCGCCATAAAAAAGTATTATTTCCTCCGCATCATGTTCCGGAAATGATGTACTGTTGTGGCAAGACCAATCACAATAAACACGCTAGATATCGCGAGTAATATGCCGCGGCCAAAAGGGCTGTACCCTTGTTTGACTAAAATCCCGAACGCAAAAAATGCGCCGGCAACCAGTACAAATAACAGCGAAAGCAAAAAATTTTTAAGCGGTGAGCGCGCCGCCACGCGCGCCTTCTCTACCTCCCACGCCGGATTATTTTTGGCTTGTTTAAATGCGCCCTGGATCTTTTTCACACCATGCGCAAACCCGAGCGCCCGCTCCACGACCACATACAACCATGTCCCCACAAACAACGCGATGCCTCCAACTCTAAAAACCGTCCGTATCGCTGGCGTACCAAATTCCGGATATATCTCCGTGATCGCAAATACAAATACCCCGCCACCACTGATCAAGAAGATAAGAAAACGCCGCATACTATAACTGGTTAACTTTCGCCGCCACAATAAAATCGTTTTCGGACAATCCGCCGATTGAATGCGTGGAGAGCGAGAGAGAAACTTTATTCCAATTGATGGTGATATCCGGATGATGCCCCTCTGCCTCTGCAATTTCGGCAACCTTGTTCACAAAAACCATCGCCTCTTTAAAATCTTTAAACTTAAAAACCCGCCTGATTTCTTTATGCTCCGCATCCACGCCCCACTCCGGCGTCTCGCGCAACAACTCCTCAACGCGCTCGCGCGCAAGCGGCAACGTGCCACCCTCGCACGGCACGCATTTTTTATCTGTGAGAGACATACAGGGATATGATATACTAAAATCGCAACCAAACCAAGGGGGGAAAGATGCAAGGGAGGGCTTTTTTGTTTCTGATTGTGCTCGCCGTGGGATGCACGGACAACAAAAAGAGCGCCAATCCGGTAGCTCAAAAAGATGAAGACGGCTCGCCGTCTAGTGGAGAAGAAGGAGAGGTGGAAGAAGATGGCGACAGAAGTGAAGATCGCACGGATGACGCGCAACGATTCACGTGGGGCGTGGTGGTCTCCACCATGCAACTCGTGCACGAATCCCTGGATCCCACCATCTGCCCGAGCGGCTGGACCGCACTTCAAGAAGAACTCGCCGCGCGAGGCGAAGGACAATTACCGCCGCTTCAGGCGGCCTACGTCAGCCGCTTTGACAACCTCTTTGAGTTCATGCGCGCTTCGGTAGCCGCTAAGGCCACGCTCTGGGACAGCCTCCCCGTGCTCCGTCTGTCCACTGTCTGGCCCTGCTGGGCGGCAAACGAACAATGGCGCAATGAGATGGGCCAGACGGTGCAAAATCTGCTCACCGTTGGGTGGCGAATTGAACTCACGCTTCTTCACCACGACTCCTACCCCGCCATCTTTCACTCAACAGGTGGATTCGGACTCGGCGGTTGGTCACACGATGGGGCGGCGGACGCGTTTGTAGAATATGCGCGATCCGTGGCCACCGCTATGCAGAGCATTCTGCCGGCAGGCAGTCGCATATACATTGCGAACGAACCGGAAGCCACGCTTTTCAACGGGTATCTTGACCAGAGCGGCAAATGGCCGCCGGGCGGAAAAAACGCAAGCAAAAGTTTGGCGAAAGCGTTCCTCAATATGCGACGCGCATTCCGCGAGTCAGCGCGTGCCGTAACGGAAGCGGGATTTGAACCGGCCATCGCCATCAATGTGCGTCCACTGCTCGACAACAAAGGCACTCCGGCAGAACGCGTACTGGACCACCTCCACAACTGGTGGTTACTGGATGCGCTCGTCAAGGGTTGCAATGACAACAACTTCTCCGGAAGTTGCGATGACCCGGAACCGGCGGTGCTTGAAACCATTGGCCTCACTTTCTACGGCCACATGAAGGCGGACGACAAAACCGTGGAGCTCGCCGATGGCTTAGACATGGCGCTTCCGGTCATCAACGTACAGCCGGATGCAGACCTCTTCCGGCGAACCCTCGAAAACGTGTACACCACCTATGGTGACAATGTGGGTGTGGCGGAAATCGGATTTTCGTCAGCGATACCGCGACAGATGGAGCTCTGGCTCCGAGAGTATCTCTCTGCCGCGGAACTCGCTCTGCCAGAATACCTACACTCGTTCATACAACTCCACACGCTCTTTCAAGGCGCGGAGTTTTCCGAAGGAGAGTGGCAGTTCCATCTTCTTAACGGATGTGGCGACGAGGATTTGTGCCAATACACCCCGTGGGCCGAGCAGGTGTTTGAGATCATCACGCCGTGATACCAAAAGCCCCGATTTAATCGGGGCTCTTTTTTTCGAAATTGTTGCGGGGGCGGGATTTGAACCCGCGACCTCCAGGTTATGGGCCTGGCGAGCTGCCAAACTGCTCTACCCCGCGATGTGGTGTGCGCATAGTAAACCATTTCCTGTAATTCTTGTCAAGCGCGCCGTGGATCGTAGCGGCTAGTCAAGTCACCGTAATATCCGCTATACTCTCTACCATGCGCTATCTCCTCACATGGTGGTCATGGCTTTATATCCTTGCCACCCTCGCCATACTCCTCGTGATAGCAACAATCCTCCCCCTTATTCGTGCGCCCAAAAAACGATGGGCAGGCATCATGAGCGGAGTAGCGCTTTTTGGGTTGCTCATCCTCCTTGAGGGCCTCATTGAACCGCACCAAATCATCGTGAGACGTGACACTATTGATATTGATACGCCGCGGCCGTTCACCATCGCGCTCATTTCAGACATGCAAACGTCGCCGTTGAAACGCGCGTCATTTGTGGAGCGTGTGGTGAATACTGTGCTCGCAGAGCAACCCGATGCTGTTTTCTACGCGGGCGATTTCGTTAACAACGAATTACCCCTTACAGACGAATTGCCCCATCTTGCGCCGCTCGCGCGATTGGCCGCCGCACTGCCATTTATTGGCGTGTCCGGCAACCATGAATATGGAATAGGAAACCCGGCAATGCCAGCGCTCCACCCGGACGTTCATGAGGCGGTGGGGGATGCGCTCAAACAATGGGGTCTCACGTATTTACAAAATGAATTAACGGTCGTGCGCGACAAAAATGGACGACCGTTGTTTGAAGTTTTTGGATTTGACGATCTGTGGTCAAAAGAATTTGTGCAACCAACATTGCCGCCAAAAACAAACCTGCCACGATTCGCGCTCGCGCACAATCCGGATGCGGTTTACATGGTTGACAAAACCACTGCGGACATGGTAGTATCGGCACATACGCACGGCGGCCAAATACGATTACCATTCATTGGCGCGTTTGTCTCGGTTTCCACGCGTTTGCCGCTTAAATTCTACAAAGGATTTTCTATGCAGGATGGCATGCCACTTTATGTGACGAGCGGCCTCGGCGAATCCGGCCCGCCCGTACGGCTGTTCAATCTTCCGGAGGTGGTGATATTACATATTCAATAAGGCGGGGTAGCTCAGTTGGTTAGAGCGCGGCACTCATAACGCCGAGGTCGAGAGTCCGATTCTCTCCCCCGCTACCAGTACAAAACT
>JBBTXJ010000007.1:0-3674 GCA_038062335.1 Patescibacteria group bacterium
GCTTGCGCTTGTCGGCCTCGGCGCGGATCGTCTTGGTGATCCGGTCATTGTCAATGAAGAGCATGGCCATCAAAACGGCGATTTCGGTCTTCACGCCGGAGGTCGGCCTGAAGTCTTCCGAACGGAGCACCTGCTTGGCGTACTCTGTGACACGGAGACCCTTGCCTTCCAGACGAGTGATCCATTCCTCGCCGGTAGCACCATCGGAGGTGACCGAGAAGTAGATGACGCCGCTTTCCTCACGCCAGGAGTGGCAGGAGTGGGCGGGATCGGTGACCACCCAGTCGAGCGGACGATGACCGTATTTGGACACGTGAAACTCCTTTCGGCTGATAGCCGGTGTTTCTAGCCTGATAGGCTAGGGCCGCACCATGCGGCGTTCCTTTCACGGGAGGCACTATACCAAAAAAACCGAATTTTGTCAATAGTCGGCTATTATTCTGTATTTAGGTTGAGCGGGTAGCGAGAATCGAACTCGCGATACCTGTTTGGAAAACAGGAGTTTTACCACTAAACTATACCCGCGTCTTTTGTCAATCCTAATCAATCAAAACCTCCAAAACCTCCTCTACTTTCTCTTTCCGCTTTTCGCTGGCCGTGACGGCCAGTTTCTCAAAAAGCTCCGTGTACCCGCAGGATGCGCAGGCAACAGTCATGAAGTGACGATTTTCTATATTCAAAATGCGCTTCCAAAAACTGCCGGCCAGCCATACTTCGCCCTTCACGCATTTGGCGCAGTTACACTTGACGCATTTATAGTTGGTCATAGCTACATGATACCCCCCCTTGCAGGCATTTGTCAACTTTTCCGCCAAAACTGGCGCGTAAACTTCTTTGCGCTCGGACAGATATCTTTCAGCGGACACGTGGGGCATTTTGGCTTGGCCGAAACGCACACCGCGCGGCCGTGGAGAATCATATACTCATTTACATCCGGCCAGTCCTGTGACGGAAACAATTTTTCCAAATCCGCGGCCTTCTTTTCCGTTGACTTCTTTTCCTCGGTGAGTCCCAGTCGCGGCGCCACGCGATTCACATGCGTATCCACGGCAACACCGGTCAGTATCCCATACGCCTTTGCCATAATGAGATTCGCGGTTTTGTATGATACTCCCGGCAATGTTATGAGCGCTTCACGTGTTTTCGGAACACGACCGCCAAATTTTTCTACCAACAACTGTCCGATCCCCTTGAGATACTTCGCCTTAGTTTTATAAAACCCTGTTGAGTGCACCGCTGTTTCTAATGCCGAAATCGGCGCTCCGGCATAATCCTGCGCGGTGCGAAATTTTTTGAACAACACACGCGTCACCTCATTCACTTTTTTATCCGTGCATTGTGCGGACAGAACGGTGGCGATCAACAGCTCCAGCGGCGTCTTCCACAACACAAAATCTTCCGGCTTTTTGGTGTAAGTTTTGCGGAGCCGGCGCAGAATCTCACGCGCCCATTCGTGCTTCGTCATGTTCCTATTGTATCGCCCTCCTTACTCTAGTACAATACGCCCGGTATGCGTTTTCTTCATCCCGAGGACGAACACAAAGAAGTCACCTACGACGACGTCTTTTTGGTACCGCAATATTCTGATGCCGCCTCGCGCATGGACGTAGACCTCACGCCGGTTGATGGCATCGGCACCACGATCCCGATTGTGGTCGCGAACATGACCGCGGTGGCCGGCCGCCGCATGGCAGAAACCGTGGCGCGCCGCGGCGGACTCGTGATTCTGCCGCAGGACATGCCGACGGACCGCGTGCGCGAGGTGGTGGCGTATGTAAAATCGAGGCATCCGGTTTTTGAAACACCCGTCGTGCTCCATGAAACGGAATCGGTGCAGACCGCGCTCAACCTCATGTACAAACGCGCGCATGGCGCCGTGATGGTGGTGAGTGATGAGAACAAACCCATCGGTATTTTCACGGAAAAAGACGCGTTCCAACGAGACCGATTCACTCTGCTCCGCGATGTGATGTCACGCGAGATGATTACGATGCTGGACACCGCAAGTCCGCAAGAAATTTTCGATGCCATCCGGATACGCCGCGTGCCGGTCATGCCCATCATCAAAACAAGCGGCGAGCTCGCGGGCGTTCTGACGGCACAAGGCGCGCTCCGCGCCACCATCTACAAACCAGCACAAAACGCGCAGGGCCAGCTCCTCACCGCCATGGCGGTCGGCGTGAATCAAGATGTGGCGAACAAAGTGGAAGAACTGCTCCGCATTGGCGTGGACGTGATCGTGCTGGATACTGCCCACGGTCACCAAGGAAAAATGATTGACGCTATCCGCACGGCGCGCGCCATCCTCGGCCGCGCGCGTCCGCTCGTGGCCGGCAACGTGGTGACGGAAGAGGCCGCGCGCGACTTTATCACCGCCGGCGCTTCCATTATTAAAGTAGGGGTCGGGCCCGGCGCCATGTGCATCACGCGCATGATGACCGCGATGGGCCGGCCACAATTCTCCGCGGTGCGCGCGTGCGCCCGCGTGGCCCGCGCGATGGGCGCGCAGGTCTGGGCCGACGGCAACATCAAACAACCGCGCGACGCCGTACTCGCGCTTGCCGCCGGCGCATCCGCCGCGTTTTTTGGCTCATGGCTTGCCGGCACGTATGAAAGTCCGGCTGATATCCAGCGTGACGAAAACGGGCGTCTCTATAAAGAAAATTTCGGCATGGCGTCCACGCGCGCCGTGGCTGATCGCACCCGCGATGAAGACGCATTCACTGTCGCGCGCAAACAATTCTTTGAAGAAGGTATTTCAAATGCCAAAATGTATCTGAAACACGGCGAAGAAAGCGCGGAAGATATTATTGATAAAATCACGGCCGGTATCCGGAGCGCCTGCACCTACGCCGGCGCGCGAAATCTTGAGCAATTTTACCAAAAATCCGTAGTGGGCATCCAAACCAACGCCGGTTTTCAAGAGGGAAAACCGTGGACAGAGAGCTGGTGAACTGGTATACTTTTTTTATGAAAATAAAATATGTAAACGGTGCGGACATCCGCAATACCACCAATACGGATTTTGCCGCATATCTCACCACAATCTATGATGCCGCGGTACCCAAAGGTGAATTGTGGCTGGAAAGCTCGCTGAAACCAGAAACAGCATTTTTTTTGCATGTGGTAGAAACTGAAGAAAAGATGTACCGTGCGGCGCTTGCCGCCGCACGCAAAAAATTGGGGAGACAACTCACCACTGAAGAAAAAAATGTCATCATGGTGCGGGAGTTCATAAAAATACGCGCGCTTCTTTCAAAAGAAGGCAAAAAGCACGGCCCCCCTCCGCCGTTTGTAAAAAAACTGGAACGTCGCGGCCGCCTTACTTTGATGTGGGTGAATGGCGCCATCGTACGCAAATACATAGACCCATATTTCTCTTTAGGCGGTCACCATTTTGTCTATTCGTACATCCCAAAAAACGAAATCTGGATTGATGATTTAAACTACCCTGAAGATCAAGAATTTACCATCATTCACGAATTGCACGAACGCACTCTGATGGCGCGCGGAATGGATTATCACAGCGCGCATGATTATGCGCTTGCGGAAGAACGCTACCATCGCCGCAAAGCCGGCGTCGCGCGATTTATCAACGGGTAATATGATCACTCAAAAACTCGAAAATCAACAGACACAGCTACGCGCACCGGGTCAAATTTCGGTGACGCATT
>JBBTXJ010000008.1:0-1637 GCA_038062335.1 Patescibacteria group bacterium
GAAAGCCAGTGGCGCGCGATTCTGGCGGGCGCGGCGCCGCCCGCCACCGACCTGTCGCGCAAGGCCAAGGGCGGCCGCCGCCTGCGCGGCGTCGCGCTCGCCTATCTGGCGGCGACGGCGATGGACGATGTGCCGGCGCTGGCGTTTTTATTGCTCGCGTGCGCGTTGCTGGTGAAAGGATATGAACGCGACCGGCGGAGTTTGATGATACTGGGCAATCTGGCGGCGCTCGCGAGCATGTTTATTCGGCAGAGCGGCGCGTTGTTTTTTGCGGCGGCGATTATCGCATTACTACTGAACATACGCACGCAACGCGCGCGTGTCGCGCTTATTATCACAATTATTTTCGCCGCGATCGGCGGGGGATTGTACTGGTTTTTGGGACAGCGCGGTTTATTGCCGGGCACCGCCGCTGTGCATTTCTTGGGTTGGCGTGCGCTTTTGCCGCACGCCGCAGAGTGGCTTGTATATGGATTGTTGTATTGTGGTCTTTTGATGTTGCCGATACTTGCGGGGGTCGCGCTTGCGCGAAGAAAAGTGTTTTTGCGCGGCAAGGCCTTTTTGTGGCTGTTAGTCATGGGCGGCGTGGTCGCATATTTTTGGGTCGCGCGCGGTCAGTATTTTCCGTACGCCGGAAATATTATTTCGCATCAGGGGCTTGGGCCGACGAGCGACGTTATGCAGGGAACGGAAAGCGCGATGTTTCCGCTGTGGGTGTGGTGGGGACTCACCGCGCTTGCCGCAATCGGCGCGGCACTGTTGTTGCGATTTCACACACGCGCAAAATTAAAGATGATTCGGAAGTTTGATTTTCCATTTGATGTGACGCTCGTCGGCGCATTGATGGGTCTTCAACTTTTGCTCGTGATGGTGGTGAAAGGTTTTGATCGGTATTTATTACCCGTGCTCGCGTTTTTGCTTGCGTACGTTGCGTTGTATTACGGAAAAAAATTCCGCATGAATCGCGGCGTGGCATTGATGGGCATTGTCGCGATGGCCGCGTATTCAATTATTGGCACGCAAAATTATTTGCGATGGAATGAGGTGCGATGGCGCGAGGCGCGCGCGTTGACGGAGCAGGGGATACCGGTAGAAGAGATTGAAGCGGGATATGAGTGGTGCGGTTGGGAATTGCATGATCGTTCGCAGGGCGCGGAAAATCCGCATGATCGCTCAAAACCGTGGTATGTAAATAGTATGTGTCCCACCAATACCGCGGAATACGTTATTTCGTTTTCAGAACTTCCGGGCTATGAAGTCATTAAAAAAGCGAGTTACAAAAGTTGGTACGATACGTCGCCGTGGTTGTATGTGTTGAAGAAAAAATAAATTACCGTTCTCGCATCAAGCGATAAATAGGTATTTCACCAATGCCCTTAAGGTCGGCGGTTCCGTGCGTTTCGTTTTCAAAGCGATTTTTTATTTTTTCGGCGAAGGTTTCGCTCATCACCACCTGTCCTTTTTCCGCAACGCCTTGCAAACGCGCGGCAAGATTGAGCGTGTGGCCGGTCGCGTCAAGTCGGCGGAGCGTGCCGGAACCGATTTCGCCCAAAATCATCTCGCCCGCATGAATGCCGATGCGCATCTGCCACGGATACCGTGCCATCACTTCCTGCATGGCAAGCGCGGCGCGTGCG
>JBBTXJ010000009.1:0-1515 GCA_038062335.1 Patescibacteria group bacterium
TCTATAGTTGTTTCAGTAGTTTGTGGTTCCGTTGGTTGCGTGGAAAGCGGCATACCAAGATAGTATAGCATAATTCCCGCCATTTAGTCCTTATGTACTGTGGAGCCAGTAGGGGAATCATCAATCTGCCATCCGGCTTTCAGCATTTTTTCGCGTAATTGGTCTGCGAGGAGCCATTTTTTTTCCGCGCGCGCCGTTTCTCGCTCTGAAAGCAATTTTTTAATTGCGGCAGGCACACGCGTTTTTTTGTTCAGCGCGGCCACGCTCTTCTTAAGAGCCAAGCCAAACCACGCGTCAAGCGCAAAGATTGTTTTTTGTGAAGGAGGCGTGGCTGATTTAAGCGCTTTCCAAAGCGCGGCGAGCGCCTCCGGAGCGTTGAGGTCATCTTCAAACGCATTTTTAACATCTTTTGTCATCCCGGACTCCGCCGCGGAGATCCGGGATCCAGAACCCAAAGCGGCAACTCGCGCAATAAGATTTCGATACCCTTGCTCCGCCGCGTCCAACGCCTCCCAACTAAAAGAAAGCTGTTTGCGGTAATGGGTTTGAAGCAGGAGATACCGATAGGCGAACGGGTTAATCCCGCGTTCAATCACCAGATGCAGGGGAATAAAATTGCCCTCGGATTTTCCCATGCGTCCATCGTCTATAGTCAAAAATTCGCCATGGAGCCAGTAGCGCGCAAACGGTTTACCGGTTGCCGATTCTGATTGCGCGATTTCATTGGTGTGATGAATTTGGATGTGGTCAATGCCACCGCAGTGGATATCAAAGGTGGCGCCAAGATATTTCATGCTCATGGCTGAACATTCAATATGCCAGCCCGGAAATCCCACGCCCCACGGCGATAGCCATTCCATTTGTCGCTTTTGGCCGGCGGGAGAAAACTTCCACAACGCAAAATCAGTTGCGTTCCGTTTTTCCGGATGTTTTTCCACGCGCGCGCCCTCCTGCAACCCGCGCAATCCTTCTTTTCCAACCAACACGCCATACGCGCGGAATTTTTTCGTATCAAAATACACCCCATCGCTTGTCAGATAGGTGTAGCCCTTTCGCTCAAGTGTCCGAATAAGCGCGATCTGTTCTTTAATATGATCCGTCGCACGGCACCATACGTCCGGTGGCAGAATGTTGAGCGCCTTCAAATCCTTTTGAAATTCTTTGGTATAAAATTTTGCGATGTCCCACGCGCTTTTTCCCTCGCGTCGCGCGCCTTTTTCCATTTTGTCTTCACCCAAGTCCGCGTCATCGGTGAGATGCCCCACATCCGTAATATTCATCACATGTTTTACGCGAAAGTTGGCACCGAGGAGAGTTCGTTTCAGCAAATCCTCAAAAATATACGTTCGCAAGTTGCCAATGTGCGCGTAATTATAAACCGTGGGGCCGCAGGTATAGAGGCCGACGGTTTTTTTAAGCGCCTTGAAGTTTCCAGCGCGGCGCGTTTTAGTGTTGAAAAATTTGAGAGGCATACTATATGATGGGCTTTAATCTCTGTACTCTAACTTTCCCGGA
>JBBTXJ010000010.1:0-1135 GCA_038062335.1 Patescibacteria group bacterium
ACGCGTTAAACACCGCCTGAATAGGTCCGTCAATAAATCCTAAAATCACGAAGATAATCGCCATGGACGCGCCCACGCTCACCAGAGTATACGCCACGCCCACAAGCAAAAACGGCGCGCGGATGAACCAATTGGTCGCGCCCACCAATTTTTTGATGCTGATTTCTTCGCGCTGGGTGTAAATGGCCACGCGAATGCTGTTGAAAATAATCAAAAACGCGATGAGCAAGAACAGCGCCGTCACGCCGAGCACAAATTGCTCCACGCGTTTGGTAATGAGCTGTAAGCGCGGCAAAAACCCGTCGTTATTATCAAAGGTCTTGCCCGCGATGATTTTTTGTAAATCCGGCGTGTTGAGCGCTTTCAGCACCGTCTCATACTGGCCGGGTTCATACGTGGTAATCACCAGCGTCGGCCCGAACGGATTCGTGCCCAATTCCTCCAACGACGCCATGACATCCGTATTTTTTTGGTGTTTTTTCTTAAATTCCTCCAATACCTGCTCGCGCGTTTGGAGCGTCATGGTTTTAATTTCCGGAAACGTATGCAAAAACTCCTGCACCTCTTGCACCTGCTGGTCGGTGCCCTCGGGCGCAAAATAAATGCTCGCGTCAATTTTTTCTTTCACCGTAGCCACCGCGTGCCGCGTCATCGCGCTCATGGCGATGAATACGTTAAATGACAAGAGTGTCACAATCAAAATGGTGACGGTCATAAACGACAGCCCCAGATTGCGCCAGATGTTCTGGGCCGCGAATTTGATGATGCGAATGGTGGAATAAAAAATCATAACCGATATTTCCCGTGTTTAACATCGCTCACCACTTCCCCGCCCTCCAGCACAATCACGCGCTTCGCCAGACGGATCACAATTTCGCGGTTGTGCGTAATGAGCAGTATGGTGGTGCCGAATTTATTAATGCGTTTCAAAATATCCATGATCTCTTCGGTGTTGATGGCGTCCAAATTGCCGGTTGGTTCATCTGCCACGATGAGTTTGGGGCGATGCACCAGCGCCCGCGCGATGACCACGCGCTGGGCCTCGCCGCCGGACAATTGCACCGGATATTTGTGCGCCTTTTCCTGCAAATTCACGATTTCCAAAAGCTGTGGCACCACTTTGCGAATATGCGCC
>JBBTXJ010000011.1:0-1117 GCA_038062335.1 Patescibacteria group bacterium
ACCAGCCAGTAGAAAGTCGGATCATATAGCGGCTTATATTGCGCGGGGAGCGGTTGGTCAAGATTGAGATGATGAACGTAACTGACATTTGAAATGAATTGCGGCGCGCTGGCGACAAGAAGTATCATAAAGAGAGCCGGCCAGATAAATATGCCGATTCGTTCCGGCCGAGCGTATTTGCGGATGCGAGCGATGCCGACAAACAAAGCGGCGCCAATTGCAAACAGCAACCCGGCGAAGGCGACGCTTTTTATTTGAGCGAGTGTGGCATCAGGCAACTGCGGGTGAATCAAAACCTTCACCGGCAATTGAAGTCCTATTATGTATAAACCGATGAAAAAAACAACGGCTGCGAGGAGTATGCGTGTTTGTTTGTCGCGTTCGCAGAGCCGCCAGATGACCGCGGCAATGATGGCTCCAAAAAGGAGGAGCATTCCGTTCGCGAATGTTGGGTTGGCGGTAATGTGTGAGTCCGCAAAGGGAAGCCCCATGCCCGGCATCGCAAGAAAAAGCAGGAATTCTATTACGAATACTAAAATGATGGGCTTTAATATCTTCATGCGATAGTAATATAGCATTGATTAATTAATTTTGACTAGCCATGCGCCGCTTTTTTATTTGTGGTATTATAGAGACAATCTATGGGCCTCGTGATTCGTCGGCTTTTGCTTGACGCACTGCTCGATATTTTTGTGACACCAATTTGGTGGTACACGTCCGGGTTGAAAGCAGTTGCGCATTGGTGGATTTATATGACGAGGAGGGCCAGCGCCTCGCTCGGCGTTTTATTGTGGCTGAAAAATTTGTTTGTGCCGATGTTTGGTCAGCGCGATTGGCAGGGACGGCTCATCAGTATCCTCATGCGATTCGTGCAAGTGATTGCGCGCGGCATTGCGTATGTGGTGTGGATGGCGGCGGTGACCGCGCTCCTGTTCCTCTGGATTAGCGCACCCCTTTTACTATTTTTGGGACTTGTTTTTGCCGTGACCGGCTGATATGAAAACCGAACAGAATCCACAATTGACGGTGGGCGTGTGCAGTGCGTGCAACGGGGTGGGGCTGAATACAGCAGGGCGGAAGTGTCCGGTGTGTAAAGGTGCTCCGGTTGGTATTCAGG
>JBBTXJ010000012.1:0-6011 GCA_038062335.1 Patescibacteria group bacterium
GCCACCAACGCGCCAAAAACGATTATTCCCACAATCCCCATGACCGCAATATGTTTCCACCGCGCACCTGCTGCAAAAAACATACCGAACGCAATGGCAAGCACCACCGCAAGCGTTCCGATATCGGGTTGCAGAGCCAAAAGAACCGCCACCGTGCCGACGATACATAAAAACGGCAGTACCCCCTGCCGTATGGTTTGCACCATCTCGCCGCGCCGCACGTCAAGCCAGCCGGCTAAAAATAAAATAAGCGCCACCTTTGCAATTTCCGCCGGTTGGAATGAAAAACCGCCGAACATCAACCAACTCTGCGTGCGCCCGAAGGAAACACCCACCATAAGCACGAGAAGAAGGAGCGCCAGCGCGCACATAAAAAAAATGACGCGACTTTTTCTAAAAAACGCGTAGGGCAGCCGCAAACAAACAAAAAAAGCAACGATACCGGGAAGAAATCCGTACAGCAACTGACGCTTCAAAAAATAATAGGTGTCGCCAAATTTTTCAAAACCAATGGCCGACGTGGCCGATGCCAGCATCACGAGCCCAAAGACGGTAATGAGCGCGATGCCGCCAATGAAAACGTAATCGGGAGCATGAGAGCGCGCGGCCATACCCTACAATCTACTGGTAAACGTCGGATCCGCGAGCGCGATAATCAAACCAATCGCGGCGCTCACACCCGCCACCATCCAAAATCGCATGGTGACCGTGTGCGCCGGCCAGCCCTTCGCTTCCAAATGATGATGAAACGGCGCGATGAGAAACAGCTTGCGCCCCAAAAATCGCTTCCAGAACATTTGCAAAATCACGGACCCCGCTTCAATCCACAACACCAATCCAACAATCGGCAACAATAAAACGGCATCGGTAATGAACGCAACGACCGCAAGCGTGGTTGTCAATCCAAGAATTCCGGTCTCACCCATGTAAAAAACCGCCGGCGGCACATTAAACCACAAAAACGCGAGAAGAGAACCGGCGATAACCGCACAAAATGCGGCGATATGATATTGCTGATGCGCAAACGCAATCGCCCCGAACACGCCAAACAAAATCGCGAACACTCCACCTGCAAGCCCATCAAGCCCGTCAACAATACTTGACGAAAAAAGGGCGAACATCACGACAATGAACAACGGCACGTACCACCACCCGATGATAAGCTCCCCGATGAACGGAATGTGAATGCTGTCAGCGTCCAGTTTACCAAAAAACCACCATGCGCCGATGAGCGCGATTACCAATATCATGAGGAGCCGATGCCGAAACCGAATACCGCCACCCTGCTCCACGCGCCCGCCGCCTCGCACCACCAAAATATCATCCGCAAGGCCAATGAGCGAGCCGGCTATGAGCGTAAAGAGTGGTAGCCATGTCTGCGCGCGGCTCAAAAAATTGAGCCGCTGTATAAACGGATGGGGCACAAATTCCGCAAGAAAGAAAAAACCGAGCGCAAAGACGGCAGTGGTAACCCAAATCAATACGCCTGCCATGCGCGGCGTGCTGGTCTCTCGTTCCTTATGCAATTTGGTAAAGAGGGCGATTTTTTGCCCGTCAACCCCCTCGGTTCGCGCCTGTTTTTTCCAGAATTTCCCGCGATGCAAAAACTTCGCAAGCCCGGGTGCCCACAGCATGGCAATAAAAAAAGAGAGGGTCGCGAGGACAAAAATGGGAATGACGCGGGAGATATCCATAGATTATGTATTTAACGCCACGAGCAGAAGTGCCACGCCGCCCAATGCCGCCTGCACCACCACCGTTACCGCCAGCACGCACTGCGACAAAATACGCATACGGTTCCAAAACCACCAGACGAGCGCCCCATTCACGAGCCAAAACAGAAGGCCCACGAGCGGCACCACAAACACGGACAGCCAACGGCCAAGAAAATCAACACCGAAATGAATCGTGTAATGGAGAATCAACAATTCTTCCGTGGGCTGAATCTGCCATCCCAGATACGCCCACATAAAAAGATTCAGGAGCAACGCTGACAAAAGCGGGATACCAACCGTTTTTTCTCGCATCAGATGGGTTACGTGCACCATCTCTCGCATATATTTCTGGCTACGTTACTATGCCACGGAAACCACCTCGGTTACTCCGGGTACCCGCTCTTTTAATTCCATTTCAACGCCTCCTTTAAGGGTCATCTCTGCCGCCGGACACCCCACGCACCCACCCTGCATCCGCACATACACCACTCCCTGTGTTTCATCAACTTCAATCACTTCGATGCCGCCCCGATGGCGCGCGAGCGCGGGGCGAATCGTATCGTCCAAAACGATTTCAATGCATTCGCGCATGGTCATATCGGTTCATAGTATACGATGTCTACCGCTTCCTGTCGAGGACTGCCCATCCGCGTTCTGCGGCGATGCGCGCGAGCTCGTGGTCAGGATGCACGGCCACGGGATGACCGAGAAGCTTCAAAAACGGCGCGTCGTGCGCGCTATCGCCGTATCCGTAACTTGCCGCCAAATCAATACCCGCTCGTTTGGCAAATTGAGACACCAATGCCGCTTTCTTTTCTTTGTAACAAAGACAGCCGATGTCGCCCGTGTAACATCGGCGTCCATGGCGCACCGCGGTCTTGAGGGTGGTATCAAACACCGCGCGCGCGCCAAACGCGCGACGGAATACCGCCGCGAGCGGATGAATGGTTTCGGTGACCAGCACAATGGTGTGTCCGCGTTCGGCGTGGTCTTTCAACATGCTAAAGAGATGATAATTAATTTTTTTCTTCATGCGTTCTTCAAACGCGCGATTAACCAGATGGCGCAGTTCCCCTATGTTCCACCCGCGAAGGGCAAGCAATTCCCGCTTCATCATTTCTTCATGAGGAATGACGTGCGCGCGTTCCAAAAATAACCAGTACATAGACCGCATAACATCGCCCGTATGTATTTTATGCAATCCGAAAAGAAACCACACGAGGTCAACCAGCGTAATCCCCTCATACAAGGTATGGTCAATATCAACAAACACGCCGATGCGTTGCGGTTTGCGCACAAAATAGTACGGGGGAAGATACCTCAGCGGTAGAAGCGCAACGAGCCGTCGTTCAAGCGCATCACGCAGACGCCGCACCGCCGCGCGATCCGTTAACGCGCCATCGTCAGGAATGGCAAGTGGCCGATCAAAGTGGATAACGACCGTGCCCGGCCGCGTAGTATATTCATCAGGAAAGAGGTCGGTGGGGCCAACCATGGCAACCGGCACAATCGGCGCCTGTGTCACGATAGAAAGCCGCGTCGCGCCCGTGTGAAAATAATGAAGTACGTGCAGATATTCAAGATGCCCTTCGGGGAAAACAATGAGCGACTCGCCGCGCCGCAGAGCCGCATCCACGCGCCGAAACGCCTGCGTTTTATTTTCCGACCGCGGATACCGCGCATCGTCAAACATATCGCGCCGCACATCAATGGCGCCCATTTTTTTCATCCAGAACCCGAGAGGTTTTGGAAACACCGCGCGCGGCGCCGTAAACAGCGCGGCATGCGGCCCCAGCACGAGGGACAGCATAAAACCATCAAACGCGCTCCCGTGATTCGCGGCGTAAATCGCGGGGCCGGCCGGGATATGCGCGCGCCCCGTCACCCGAATGCGTATACCAACTCCCGCGAAGGCAATGCCACAAATCAGCGCGCCTCCGCGTCGCCACAAAAACGGACGTTTTTCGCGCGAAGAAAACCGTTCGGCAATCAAAAGAACAGGGGTCAGGAATACCACGCCCATCCCCATGAGAAACCGAAACCAACGATTGCGCATCCGAGACGCGCGATGCCCCATCTGCATGCCCTCATTATAGCAGACCGCACCCGCTCTTGACATACTGACGTGCCTCCGCTATACTCTCTTCATTCAATAAATTCCCCCTATGGCACATAGAAAAGCAGGCGGCTCCACAAGACTCGGCCGCGATTCGCAATCAAAACGGCTCGGCGTAAAAATCCACGATGGACAGCGATGCAACACCGGCGCCATCATCATGCGCCAGCGCGGCACCAAAATCCATCCGGGTTTGAATGTGCGCCGCGGCGGTGACGACACGCTGTACGCGGGTCGTGCCGGCATCGTCAAATTCACCACGCGCAAGCGCAAACGGTTTGACGGAAGCCTCGCGACCGCGAAGTACGCGAGCGTGGTTCTAGCGAAGTAAAAGAGCAAAAATCAAAACGACCCTACGGGGTCGTTTTGAAATACAAAATAAAAAAGTCACCCGGAGGAGCACCACGCACGCCGACAGCGCGCACGATGCTCCTCCGCAGGTAGCAATCCACGGAAGAAAACCGTCCTATGCGCGGGGACCTCTTTCGAGACTCCTACGCACGCAAGTTTCTCGACGTTGGAAGAGGGGAACCACGTCAAGAAATTAGGCCTTCTCGCGACTGCTACCCGTGTGACAGGAGTTACCCTTCTTGCGAAAGGCGGGTGTGACCGGGTTATACGCCAAGCCCGTGATACGTACCGTCATCACAGGCCTTTGCTGTGCAGAATCCCGGCTGCAAGCGACAGGAAAGGAACGACGAACCGCTCCCCTCCTTGGCTGACACACAAACCTGGCACAGGTGTAATACGAGTGTAGCACTACATTTTACGCTTGTCAAGCCCTCCGCGTCGCCGCCCGAATAAATTCCCGAAACAACGGATGCGGCCGCAGAGGCCGCGATTTAAATTCCGGATGAAATTGAACGCCAACAAACCACGGATGATTTTTGAGCTCGACAATCTCAATCAAGGGCTGTTTGGTGTACTCCCCTGAAAATACCAGTCCGGCCTTTTCCAGCGCCGCGCGATAGTCATTATTAAACTCATACCGATGCCGATGCCGCTCTGAAATCATCGCGGCGCCATACGCCGCGCGAGCGCGCGTGCCGGACGCGAGACGGCACGGATACGCGCCCAGACGCATCGTCCCGCCATACCGATTTTTCTGGATATTCTCCTGCTGAAACGGATTGGCGATAATAATCGGATGCGGCGTTTTTGGATTGATTTCTATGGTATGTGCGCCACGAAGTTTCGCCGCATGACGCGCCAGTTCAACGCACGCAAGTTGCATACCATAGCACAAACCAAAAAACGGAATTTTCTTTTCGCGCGCGAAGCGAATCGCGGTGATAATCCCTTCAATACCGCGCCCGCCAAATCCGCCCGGCACCAGCACGCCGTCGTATGCGGCCAATTCCTTCACGCGTTTTGGATTTTTTTCATACACCGTGGAATCAATCCACGTAAGTTCCGGTTTCCGATTATGAAACCATGCCGCGTGTTTCACGGACTCAATCACTGAAATATACGAATCCTTGAGCGTGAAATCTCCGGTCGCAAAATATTTTCCGACCACGGCAATCTTAACGGGTCGTTTCGCGTTCCTAATTTTCCCTACAAACGCGCGCCACGGTTTCATGCCACGGCTACGTGGCCGGATTCCCAATTTTTTAAGCAGTTTGTTGTCAAAACCATCCTGCTCAAGCAACACCGGCACTTCATAAATAGAGGGCATGTCCGGCGCGCTCACGACGGCATCGGGGCTCAAGCCGCAAGAGATCGCGAGTTTGTGTCGTCGCGGCGCGTCAATTGGTTGTTCACCGCGGCATACAATAAAGTCCGCTTGTATGCCGGTGCTGTTTAAGGTGCGACTGGCGAATTGCGTTGGTTTTGTTTTCATTTCACCAACGTTTGCGGGTATCGGTAAATAACTCACTAACACAAAGAGAACATCGTTTGGATTTCGTAATTTCATTTCACGCGCCGCTTCGAGAAACAAAAGGTTTTGATACTCCCCCACCGTGCCGCCGATTTCTACAATCGTCACCTGTGCCTTGTTCGCCTGCGCCGCGTTTTTAATCCGTTTGATAATCTCCTCCGGAATATGCGGTACCACTTCAACACATTTACCTCCATACGCCAAGTTGCGCTCTTGCTCAATCACCGTGAGATACACGCGGCCCGTAGTCATGTAATTGGTGGCGGTAAGTTCCGTGTCCAAAAACCGTTAGTAATTG
>JBBTXJ010000013.1:0-3884 GCA_038062335.1 Patescibacteria group bacterium
CCGATTTCTTTTTCAGATACCTGATGGCCGGGGCGGTTCGCGTTTGTGGAGTCGCCCATCAAACAGAGCACGCCTTTTGAACCGATAGAAGCGATTTTTTGAAGGTCAGCAGGCGGTTCGCCCACGGGGTGGAAGTCAAATTTCCAGTCGCCGGTGTGGATCACGGTGCCGGCCGGCGTTTCAACCACAATGCCGGCGGAATCCGGAATGTTGTGATTGATGTGGAAGAACGACACTTTGAACACGCCGAGTTGCAAGGTGTCGTCAACGGTCACCGTCTGGATGCGGAGTGGCGGACCGGCAAAATCCGTCTGTCGTTTTTTGACGATGGCGGCGGACATCGGCAGGGCGTAGATGAGGGGGTTGCCGATTTGTGGCACGGTATGCGGAATGCCGCCGATGTGATCGTAGTGACCGTGCGTGATGATGATGCCGCGGATGTTTTTTTCTTTGCCCTTGAGATAGGACATGTTCGGCACAATGTAATCAATGCCCGGCATGTCTTCTTCCGGGAATTGGAGGCCCATGTCAATAAAGATGATGTCATCCTTGTATTCAATGAGCGTGCAGTTGCGGCCGACTTCTTCACAGCCGCCGAGCACCATGATGCGGAGCTTATCGCTTCCGAGCAATTTTTCTTTTGCACGCGCGATAAAACCGCCATCCGATGCGGGGGCTGGGGCGGGGATGCCACGATGGGCGGCGCGTCGCGGGCCGCGATTGTCGTGAGGTGGGCGAGGGCTACGTGGCCGTCGCTCTCGCTGTGGTGGAGTTGGAGTTGGGGTCATAAAAATGACGATATTTACGCGAGTAGCGTAAGTAAATTAAAAGTTAAAAATTGTGCCGAGGAGAGGAGTCGAACCTCCATGGGATTGCTCCCACAGCGTTCTGAACGCTGCGTGTATACCATTTCACCACCCCGGCTTGGATCCTATCGCGCGGCGCTCCATGATGACATTATTTCCACACCCGTTTTGTTTTGATGTAGCGACCCTCTATGTCATTCAAACGATCCGCAGGAGAAAGAATGCGTGACGTGGCAATACCTTTGATTTCGGTTGAAACAGCGTAGGTGTACGTGGGTGCGTAGAGAAAGACGGCGGGATATTCCTGTTTTAAGATTTCCTGAAACGCGCGATACTTATCAGCGCGCACTTTTTCATCAGTCGCCACGCGCGCTTCTTCAAGAAGGGTATCCGCTTTTCTGTTTACAAAGTTAGCTAAATTAAGACCTGGATAATCAACTTGCGAGGAATGCCAGAAAGGGAACGGGTCTGGGTCGGCGCCGATGATTTCTCCATACAGGAGCACCTCATAGGTGCCTGGGCGCAGTACCTCGCTTGCGACATCGCGCGGGTTCACCGCACGCACGGTGGTCTGCACGCCAATATCGCGCCAGTGTGCGGCCGCGCGTTCGGCCACCGCCGTGAGCTCCTGATCGCTTACCGTGGTAATGGTAAGTTGCAGGACGTCATCTTTTTTGGCGCGGAACGTTGTTTGCGCCGATGGAATTTCAGCGTTCAACCGCTCATCAATCTGTTTTTGGATAATCGCCACCGCATCCGTGCTTGTTACTGATAGTGTATCAGATACAGCCGCTTTTTCAAGTTCTGCGCGCAATCCTTTGGTGCGGCGTTCGATGTAGGCCTCTTTCGTGATTTTTAGCCATCCCGCTTTGGTAAGCAGTTCATCCGCGCGCTCGCGGTTCACACCGTTTTCTTGAAACGCGGGGTCATAACCGACGAATCCTTCAAGAATCGGTGAGTTGATCACTGCGCCTTCGCCCTGTAATACGTCTTGGAGGATTTGTTTTTTATCAATCGCGAGTCCCAGCGCCTCGCGCACTTCTTTGGATTTCAAGACCGCCGCCTGCTTTTGATTGAAGAAGAGTGCGGTGTACCGCGGAAGTTGGAGCGTCCGTAGCACGATGTATTTTCGCTCTACATGGGATCTCCATTGCTTGGGTACGAAATGAAGGCCATCCACCTGCTTACTGCGTATATCTTGCACGGCTTCCTCAAATGAGGGATAGAACTGGAATCTGACACTATCAAGATAGGTGGGCCTTCGGTAGAATAGCGGGTTGCGCTCAAGCGCAATGGATTGGATGAAGCCACTATCGTTTCGTACGAGTTCTTTGAATTTTAGCGGCCCTGAACCAATGGGGCGCGTGTTGTACGGCGCGTTGCGCGCGTTGCGCGGGTCTATACCTCCCCATACATGTTCAGGGATGATACCGGTGGTGAGACTGCCGAGAAACGGCGCGAATGGTTTTTCGAGCGTGAATTTTACCGTTCGTTCATCGGTTTGCGTCACTGTAACCCCTTGAAAACTCACGCGCAATGGACTGCCGTAGAGCGGGTCTTGAATTGCATGGAAGGTAAAAAGAATGTCGCGCACCGTGAGCGGTTCACCATCATGCCAGAACATGTTGGGACGCATCGTAACGGTGTATTCCGTCTGCTTGTCATTTGTGGCGAATGTTTCGGCAAGGTCTGGTGTTATGGCGCCGTTTTCATCATAACGAACGAGTCCTGAAAACATGACTCGCGCGAGATCCATATCTGCTTCGTTCACCGAGGCGTAGAGTGGGTTGATGAGTTGTGGAGCGCCGACAATGGCTTCGCGATAAATACCGCCGTTTTTTGGGACTTCATCGAGGATCATTTTGCCCAGTTGCACGACGAACACGATGAACGCCACCGCCGCCACCAAGAGCGCGATTTTAACAACGCGATTTTCAGCAATTGAGAGCACTCCGCCGACGTGTCGCACTTGTTTGAGCGATGGCCACCGTGTGATGCTTGGCAAGCGCAACAGGCGCGGCAGGCGTTTTAAGAAACGAAAGAGGGTGGATAAGGGCATGGTTGGTTGTACTAGACGAAGAGTGACGAAAGTGCAATCAGGAAGAAGAGCAAAGAGAGGAAAATTGTTGCGCGGAAGAGAATTTTATCAACGCCCCGTTTGGTGCTGAACACATTGCCGGCACCGCCAAAGACGGTGCTGAGTCCGGTGCCTTTTTGCTGGAGTAAAATGGCTCCAATAAGGGTAAAACTGACAATAACTTGGAGGACGGTGAGGAGGAATTTCATAGAAACAGTAATCAGTATACCATGCCGCGTGGAGTCGGTCAAGAGGATGTGGTATACTGCGTGGCATGGATGAAAACATCGCTTCCGTTGTTGCAACGCCGCGAAAATCTTTTTGGAAACGGCCGTGGGGTATTGTGCTCATTGTGTTGGGCGTACTGACAGGTATCGTGCTCGTTTTTTTTGGCATAATGGTGATGACGTTCTATCGTCGCATTATGCGCGGGGAAGATCTTTCGTATTTGGCGCGGCAAGGACAGTTCACGCAATCGGTCGCGCTTGCCAAAGAGGCATCGGCGGGCGCGGCGGCAGAATCGGTTGATGTTGTGACAGACGACGACCCTGCGATTGGCAATACTGACGCGCCGCTCGTCGTGGTGGAATTTTTGGATTATGAGTGTCCGTTTTCGTCGCAGGCGTTTCCTATCATTCGCGAGGCGGCCACAAAATATCCGGATAAAATTCGGTTGATTATTCGTGATTTGCCGCTTGATGATTTGCACCCGAACGCGCGGATTGCGGCAGAGGCCGCGGAATGCGCGAACGAGCAGAAACGGTTTTGGTCATATCACGATAAGTTATTTCAGAATCAACAGGCGCTTGATAAAGAAAATCTGATTTTGTACGCGGAGCAGACGGGGCTTGATAAGGAGGCCTTTGTGCGATGTTTAGAGAGCGGCCAATTTCGCGCGGAAGTGCAGGAAGATTTTCAGGCCGGCGTGGCGGCAGGCGCGGTGGGTACGCCAACGTTTTTTATTAATGGAAGGAAATTTCAGGGGGTAATTCCCGAGGAGG
>JBBTXJ010000014.1:0-1021 GCA_038062335.1 Patescibacteria group bacterium
GAGCTGCAGTGTCCACGTGGAGCCGCTGTACAGGGAGCCGCCGGTGCGGTTCACGTCGGAGCCGGAGCCCATCAGGTTCGTGCTCCCGAAGAGGGAGCCCATGATCATCTGGCCGGAGCCGGATCCCGTCCTCCGGTTCATGTCGTTCGAGCAGCGCGCGCGGCTGAGCGCGCGCTGCATGCTCCACGGCATCTACAGCTGCGATAGCTGCTCCTAGACCCGGCATAGGGCGAGACCCCCAAGCGGGGTGTGTGGAAACATACACCTCGCTTTTTTTTGACAAACAAAAGTTATGCACAGCCCTTGACACTGCTCTTGACCTTTAAAACAGCACTTGGTATGGTATAATCATCATTGATTATGATAACCCAACGCGGATATATGTTGCGAACCAAGTACGAGATGCGAAAGCGCCTCGCTATTCGGTTTTTGTCGGCGTCCGCGATGAGTCATAGTTGATGGATTTATACTTTTTCCTTCATCTCTATACCACCGCGGACAGCCGCGGTGGTTTTCGTTTAAGGCGTCCACCCAAGACCGTTGAAGCACTATTCGTCTCTCTCACATGGGGTGGGAGAGACGATGGGTTCCTCAACAAGGAGGCAGAATGTCCTTTTCAGTAATTCCGCGGTACGATCTCTCACTCAAGGATCTCGCCGCGCTTCACCGCGCCGGCCACTCGGTAACCAAAAGCCCGCACGTGGGCAATTGGTACCCGAACAACCTCGCGGTGGCGTCGCTCGGCATCCCGATGAACGTCTACGACAGGACTATCGGAGCGAAGGACAAGAACTTCCACCCGCACAAGGTCATCGTGGACGGAGGAAGTGAGGAGATCGCGAATCCGGTGCTCCTCACCACCCACGCGCGGGTCATCCGCGAGTCGTCATGGTTCCCGGAACGGTTCCATGTTGGAAGCCGCGTGTTGGACGGCCACATGCAGGCCATCCGGGACGCGGTGCCGGGCGCGAACTGCGTGGTCTACACGGACTACCTCCGTCAGCACATGGATAAGGTGCTC
>JBBTXJ010000015.1:0-8885 GCA_038062335.1 Patescibacteria group bacterium
ATAGGTAAATGGACCAACTTAGATGAAGATTTCATTTTTCATGGAGATATAGTAATAATGGGGTACAGTACATTTTTTAAGAGTAAGCTTTTTCAGGACGCCAATTTTTCTTTGATGACAACGAATGAAAATCAGTTTTATACTACTACACGATTTCTTTGCGATAATGGATCCGTCGTGAATTGTCTCGAAGCAAACTATGGTCACTGGGGGAATATTAGCGATCGTTTAGCTGAAAAAATATGTCAACTTGGAGCTCAGGAAATTATTCATATAGGGAAAGTTGGAACACTTGTTTCTCCAAAAGAAGTTTATCGAAGGGTGTACATCCCATCTCGTTTTATGGTAGGTCGGAAATCTGAGATCTTATGTGGTGATGTAAATATAAAAAATTCTTTGAGATATATAGAGAAATATATATCTCACGTTCATGTTTCTGTATCGACTACTATGGAAGAAACTTTTAAGCAGCGTAATAATTTGAAAGATCTAAATGTTGAGACTATAGATATAGAATCTTCTAAAATTGCACAGGCTGTATCCAACTTTAATACCAATAGTGAGTTTAAAGTAAAGTTTGGTGCCATTCACTTCTCTACCGACTATTTAAAGAGTGAAGATGAAATTAACTTGAGTCCGAAATATGATTTATCAACAGAAAGGATGCCTCAATCTAATCTTAAAAAAGATCGTATTTTAAATAAAATATACGAGTTGGTAAGGCAGCATATTATGAGCCCTCATTTATGATCAGGTATGGCTTGATTTTAGATTTTTTGTTCAAAATAGGTTCAGACTTCCTGCATTGCTCGGAGCCACCATAAGCAATACCCCGCATATGCGGGGTATTTTTGTGGTTTTTACGCCGCCTGTAATTTGCGCGCCCTTTTGAGACGCTGTGTGGCGATGCGCGCGAGCTGTTCTTTTCGTTCCTGTTTGTGCTTAATGTTGTTTCTCTTTCTTTTTCCCATAGGGTTGTAGCATACTCCAACCATCAGTTTTTGTAAAGCGTCGCATACCAAAAACGGCCCGGAGGCCGTTGTTTGGTTGAAGGGTATTAGAACCCGCCGCGGGTGCGAATACGATTCTTGTTACACTGGTAACAATACAACTTACCGTAGGTGCCGTCCTCTTTCTGGGTCGGCTGGAACGGAAGCTTGTCGATTGCCGTGTTGCACTCACTACAGGTAAGCGCAAGCGCGGTTACGTCGAAGAGTTGTCGCATCGGACGATTGCCATCGTTTTGAAACGCCATTGATATCACCTCGCTTTCTTTTTAAGAATTCGGTGCTACTCGATAGCGTATCGCACGTTGGCATCGCCTCGGAGGATAGTATCTAAAAATAGACCGTGCGCACAGTATAGCACGGCTGGCTCCGGTTGTCAAGCCATGCTACCATAGGCCCCATATGAGCTGGTTTTACGAGCATCAAGAATACTCGTCAGAGAAGAATGGACTCATCCGCTGTACGCGGTTGTTTGGGCAATGGTACGTGCGCGTGGGCGGGTATGACCAGACCACGCCGTACATTAGAACGATGTGGAAACGCGCCCTGCGACGGATTCCGCGCAAGAGCGGCGTGAAGCGCGTGCTGGTGTTGGGGTTGGGAGCCGGTGGGATGATTCAGGATATCCGACGGCGATTTCCGCAGTGTCACATCACGATTGTTGAGTGGGATACCGTCATGATTGACATCGCGGAAAAGCTGGGTCTTTTTGCGCGCGATGAACGCACCGAGATTATTGTTGACGACGCGGCGCGCGCACTATCCACGGTCGCGTTTTTTTCGTTTGATCTGATTATTATTGATTTATTCCGCGGTTCTGAACCGGCGCCGGCGCTTGCAACACCGGCGTTTGTTTCCGCGCTCGCGCGATTAGTGCATCCGCGCGGGCATCTTCTCTTGAATGTTTTTAAAAAACAAGAATTGTTTTCGATTTTCGATACGGTGTTATCGCGCCACGCGGCGTGGCGCTATCGGTATAATCGGCTTGCGTTGTATCGGCCGTGGGGGAATGGGCGTGCGGGCGATCCCTTGCCGGCGGGATACCAGCATTACAAACAATCGCGCGAGTATCTGCGCGGCGACTGCGATCCAAAACGGTCAGTTCATGTTATGGGAGAAGGGGACTGTTTGGGGATGAGTTGGCAGGTGGGGCCGTTGCGGTTTGAGGGATATGAAACGGATGTGGAGCCGCCCATCGTGCCGGGGCGGGCGCGCATGATTATTTGGCAACCGCTCACGCGTCGCGATAAACCGGCGGGCTGGCATCGTTCATTTATCCAAATGAATTTTCGACGCACCGGATTTGCGGAGATTACCAACCCCGCGGCGTATTGGGAACCATGGACGAGTCACGCACAGCGCCATCGGCGGCGGTGTCTGCGCGATACGCGGTATGTTATTGAAGAAGTTGACCTTGAAACCTTTGTGGCGGCCTATCAACAGGTACAGAAGTTGTCCGGATTTTTGCGGCGCGAATTTGTCAAAATGGTGCGCCGAAGATACGCGGCGCACGGCGATGCCCTTCATTTGTTCGCCGCGCGCGAGCTGGCAACGGGACAGCTCGTGGCAGGACTCGCCACCGTGGATTTTCCGGATGCCAGCCATACGCACCATCTCATTTCATTTATCCACCCCTCCGCCGCGTCATCATCGGTGGGTACCGGCCTTATTGATTATTGGTTTCAGCACGCCATCGGCGCTGGCATCCGTTTTCTTAATTTCGGCGTGTTTTGGAGTTTCGGCGATGCGTGGTCATGGCGCGGATTTTCCAAATTCAAAAGCCAGTTTGGTATTTATTATATTCATCGGCCGAATCCGCTCGTGAAGTTTGTGGGGAGAGGTGCTAATCAACCACGCGGCTAAATTCCGTATTTTCCACCGGCTGACCCGCGGCGTATCCGTCGAGGTTCGCAACGGTAATCATGAATTCATTGCGGAACCGATTGCCCTGCAAAGCGTCACCGCTCACGAGGCGCACGTTTCTGCCGTCAACATAGTATGGTTTATCGTTGTGTGAGAGGAGGGTACCGGTTGGATATTTTGAATCGAGCGTGAGATCGCACGCCGGGTCGTGCTGGTAGTTGGTCCTTCCTACAAAGAGCGACGCCAAGAGGTCGTCAATTTTTTTGTTCCACGTCTGGCCATAGAATTTTTTTGCGGTGTCTTCGTCTTTCACCCAGCACACTTTGCCGCCGGGCGTGATGGCGTACACTTTCGGGTCGTCCGGCACTTTTATCATACGCGTGCCCGCGCGATAGCGCACGTTCGTGCCCCAAAGAATCGCGCCCACATCCACCGCTGCGATTTTTTTGATGGTGACGCTTTCGAAGTTCGGGTACCATGTAAGGTAGACTCTTTCATTCGGGAAGGGATATCGTTTTCCGTTCGCGTAGTAGTACACGGTCCCACCGCGTCCGGCAGAGGCGGACATGAAGAGGTCGCCTTCCACTAATCCGCCGGCGCCGGGCGCTGGCGGTTCTGCCGCGCCACCAATCGCGGTGAAAGTAATAGACACATTGCCGAGCATAAGACTGCCCACGCGGCCGCGGAACCGGAACACACCTGCTTCTTGCGAGGTCTCAGGGAACGAGGCGATACCGTTTACGTTGGTTGTTTTTTGTTCAGTGGCAAGCACGGTATCCTCTGCCGCGCGCAACCGCTCAAGCCGCACGATTTGGTTTTCCATGCGCGCATTGTTTGTGTCGCGCACTTCCACTTCCACCGTGGTAAGAGAGGCGCCATCGGCAGGCACAGTGAGCGTGCCAACTACTCGCACAATGGAATTTTGCACCGAGACGCCTGCCGCGACCGCTTGCTGTTCAGCCGGCAGTGTGGCGGCCGCGCTCACGGTCTGCGTGGCGCTGTTGGGCGAATTCACATCAGGCACCTTGCGATGAGTGGTAACGATGCCATCTTTCGTGATGGCAAAGCGAAACGTGCTTTGGTCAATCGTATCTGTTGCCGCGTCAGCCGTAACATAGAATCGTTCTTGCGTGATGAGCGGCTGGTTGAGATTTTGGATTTTCCATTGACGATTCACGGCGTCATAGGGCATCAAACCAATCAACAGATCGCTCTGCTGTCCGGAAAACGTACCCTGAAATCCGGCGGCGCCATTATCTTCAAGCCAGAGCGCCACGCGCGCGATATCGGCCGGCGCCGCGGTCCCATCATTTTTTATTTGAACGTGTGTCAGACGATCTAAATTGTAAAATCCGTCGTCGTCATTATCAATCACAATGTCTTCACCCTCTGCCCACGGCTTGGTTTGGCTCAACCATTTCGGCGCGGCCATCGCGGCGCTGTCTACATAGGTGCCGCTGAATGAATCCACGGCACCCTGTTTTTTGAGCAGGCGTTTTTCAGCAATGACGCCGGTAATGCGTTTATCGTTTTTGGTTACGGTGCCGGTGGCGTCTTCGTCGCTGTAGATTGGTTCGCTTGCATCCCATGCGTTATTGATAATGTCATCCGTATATTTCACTTGGTTGGTCAGACCGTAAAGAAGGGCAGTGAGTATGCCACCATAGGCCTTTTGGTTCGTGATCGCCACCGCGTACGGATCGCCCGGCGGACCAACGAATCCACCGCCAATATAGGTAACATTGAGCATTTTTTCGACGCTCGAAAAATCATTTACACGAAAATCAATGAAGGACGCGCCGCGTGCGATGCGAATCGTGTCACCGTTGGCAACACCCTTTAACGTTCCGGTGAGTATTTGTATCGAGGTAGTTTGCGCGTCGGGCGCGTTGTTGTCGGTGTTATCTTTTAGATCCGTAATATCCAGTTCGCCGAGGCGGGGTGAAACTATTTCAAACTGATCGTCAATGGCGTAGGAGTAACTGACGGTGTAAAGGGTAACGACGGCGATGCACGCGCCGGATACCGGTTCACGATCATAGATTACTTCTTTTACCGCGATATTGCTTTTTCCGATAATGCGAATCAAATCTTCAGGAGCGACACCAACCGGACAGGCGTTGCCACTACCGCGGAGAATGATTGCCGCTTTGCCTGGTACCAGCAAGGTTTGCTGTTTGAATCGTCCGGTAGTGCCTACGCGCTCATCACCACTGTCAACCAAATTCGTCACGGTGCCACTATCTTTATAAAGCGCATCTGCGCCCGGATGCCAGATGTTTGCTTCCGCGGGGTTTGAAATAAGAATTTTGAGATTTCCCATGGCGCTTTTTTTGAGTGGCGCGCCGACATCGCCATCCGGAAAGGGGAGGCCGAGGACAACCGGTTGTGCCACCACGCTATCTGCGCTAAAGTTCGGGGTGTAGCGTTTACTGCCATCGCGGTCAATCCAAATTGATTTCGGATCAGATTGTCCACCGATTCCATAAGCGAGACGCGCGGATGGCAGAATGTTGTACAGCGGCGCGCCGGCTTGTACCACCGGCACACCCAGATCTTCCGTGACCGCGCCATCGGCGTCCACTACGGTGTCGCTGGCATAGGCAGACACGCTAAAATCCATCGTGAGCACCTCTTTTTGGCCGCGAGCCACGGTGGCGGCTGGAGCGGTACTTGCGATTGCGGCCGCATTGGCAGATAATAGAAGCGGCGGGAAGAGTGTGGTAATTAAGAGGGCCGCGAGCAAGGCGGCGCAGGCGGATCGGGCTGAAATGGCGTAGGTGAGCATACGACGTGTTTTAGATTAAGACCGATTCAGTATAGCATTTTTATGGTAATCAAACTACCAAACGTCAAAGAAAATATCCGGGTCGTCATGCAACGGCTCGGCTACAACGAGCACCGCGATCGCCATGCCACAGAGCCGAGTTTTACGATGCGTCTCTCGGGCGCGTGGTATCCGCGGTTTCACGGGTATATTGAGGAGCGGTCTGACGCGTGGCTTTTGAAACTGCATTTGGACATGCAAGAATCCAAGGCGTACGGGGCGTCGCGGCATGGCGGCGTGTACGAGGGCGAGATTATTGCAAAGGAGGCGGCGCGGATACAGCAGATGGTTTCATTATTGCAAAAAGAAGATGCGTCACGCGCGAGCACGGCGCAACCAGAAGAAAAGAGGGGATTTTTTGCGAGATTGTTCGGGTAGCATAGTTGCACTATCCCTATGGCCGACACCCAGCTCATCAGAGACCGTCTTGATATTGTGGACTTTGTTCAAGAATACCTGCCCCTCAAGCAGGCAGGTTCGCATTTCAAAACACGGTGTCCGTTTCATCAGGAAAAAACGCCGTCGTTTATTGTGAGCCGCGAACGCCAAAGCTGGCATTGTTTTGGTTGCAATAAGGGCGGCGATGTATTTTCGTTCGTGCAGGAGATGGAGGGCCTGCAATTTATTGAGGCCCTACGCCTGCTGGCCGAACGCGCAGGTGTGAAATTGGAGCACAGCGCGCGCGCGGAATTGCAAACGAGTCAAAAAAATCGCGTGCTGGATATTTTGTCGTTTGCGGCGCGCTGGTATCATCAGGGATTTCTGAAATCGCCGCGTTCGGCGGCAGCGCGCGCGTACATTGAACAACGCGGCGTGCCGGCAGAACTCGCAGAAAAATTTATGATTGGTTTTGTGCCGGACGAATGGGATTTACTCACACGCGCCCTGTTAAAACGCGGATGCGGCATTGAAGATTGCATCGCGAGCGGCCTCACCATCGCGGGAAAACAGGGGAGTGGCTATGATAGATTTCGCGGCCGCGTGATGTTTCCCATTTGCAATGTGCATGGCAATGTAGTGGGGTTCACCGGCAGATTGCTTGAAGAAAAAGAAGATGCGGGCGGAAAATATGTGAACACGCCCGAGACCGTGGCGTACAGCAAGGGTGCGGTGTTATACGGCCTGCATCTCGGCAAGCAGGCGATTCGCGAACGAAAATATTCTATTGTGGTGGAAGGGCAGATGGATTTGATTGCATGCCACAAGGCCGGCACGGATAATGTGGTGGCGTCGTCCGGCACCGCGTTCACGCAGGAACAATTGCGGCTTTTGAAACGATACGCGAACGAACTGCGCCTCGCGTTTGACATGGACACGGCCGGTGTCAGCGCGGCGATTCGCAGTGTGGAACTTGCGTACGCCATGGGGTTTGATGTGAAAGTAATTACCGTGCCCGAAAACGCGGGTAAGGACCCGGATGATTGCGTGCAAAAAGACCCGGAGGCGTGGCGGCGCGCCGTGGGCGATGCGCAACCGTTTATGCTGTTTTTGGTTGACCGCGCGGTGGCGCAAGCGCGTGGCGGCTCAGCCGGGCAGAGCGGTGGCATCCGCGATCTCGTGGCCGCACTGGCACCTGCGCTCGGCATCATTGCCGTCATGCCCAGCGCCATTGAACGCGGTTACTGGACACATGTGATTGCCGAACGCACTGGCATTCGCGAGGATGACGCGCGCGCCGAGGTGGCGCGTGTTCAGGCACGGCGGACTCCGCCGGCTGGCGGACTCGCGCGGACCACCAGCAACACATCGGTCCCTTCCGCCGCCGCGCCCATTGTGCTGGATATGGTGGAACAGCGCACGGAACGCCTGCTCGCGCTCATTGTGCGGTATCCGCGGCCGCTCCTCACAGAGATTGCCCTGCCGGTGCTGACCGCGGACAGTCCGTGGCTTGCAGTGCATCAAGCGCTCGTGGTATATTATGAACGTACAAAACCTTCCTCGTGGCAGGAAGCTTATCAGGGTATCCGAACAACGCTTCGAGACGAACGCGCACAACAACTGTTTGATCGCCTCCAACTTCTCGCGGAAACTTTTGATTTCCGCGAACGCGACGCGATCCAAGAGGCGCACATTCTTTCTCTGGCGCTGCGGACGGGGTGGCTTGAACGTGAACGTTCACGACTTATTGCCGCGTTGAAAGATGCGAAACAGCGTGGCGACCACGATCGTGAAATGGCGCTGTTCGAGCAATTAAAAAATGTAAAATAGCTTGTGCTATGCCCGCACGTACGCGTATCCGTGAAAGAAATAAAAAAGTTGGGAAAAAACAAAAACATCAGCGAAACGCGGTTAAACGCGTTCGTTTTCATACGCGCTCAAAGAAATCCGCGTTGAAAAATAGCGCGCCAAAAAAAGCACTCGCAAAAAAAATCATGCCGAAAGCAGTCATTGCGAGAAGTCCCGTTAAGAAACATCAGCCGGCGCGCGCGCATGAGAAACCAAAGGCGCCCGAGCCGCCATTGCCGCCGCCAACCGATGCAGAGGTATGGCATCTCATACAGAAAGGGCGTGGCCGCGCGTTTCTCACCGAAATAGAGGTCCTGCGCGTGTTTCCACAGCTTGAGCACTATGTTGAATTATACGAAGGGTTTCTGAATTTGTGCGAAAAAAACGGTGTTGACCTCGTGGGATTGAAAGAGGGAGTTTTGGGTCGGCGCGAAGAAGCGCGCACGGTGCTCGCCCAGTTTAATTTTGACCCCAATCAGCCGTTTGATTTGAGCACCATCACCGAGGATTCGGTGCAGATGTATTTGCGCGAAATCGGAAAAATTCCACTGTTGAACGCGGAGCAGGAAGTGGCGCTCGCAAAACGAAAAGAACGAAACGAGCGCGCGGCCGAGCGGGCGCTCATTTTGGCGAACCTGCGTTTGGTGGTGTCTATCGCGAAAAAGTTTGTGGGGAAAAGTTTGTCATTGCTGGACCTGATTCAAGAGGGGAATATCGGCTTGTTTCGCGCAGTGAAAAAATTTGAATATAAAAAAGGGTACAAATTTTCCACGTACGCCACGTGGTGGATTCGACAGGCGATTACGCGCGCGTTGGCTGATCAGTCGCGCACCATTCGCATTCCGGTGCACATGGTGGAGACGATAAATAAATATCAGCAGGTCAGCCGACGATTGTTGCAGGATTTGGGCCGCGATCCCACGCCCGAGGAAATTGCGGCGGAAATGGGCGAGGATGTGGAG
>JBBTXJ010000016.1:0-4777 GCA_038062335.1 Patescibacteria group bacterium
CATTCCAAACATCGCCCAGTCCATTTCAAAAACTGCGCGTCGCATTGGGAGCAGATGTACATTGTTGTTGTTTTCGTCATGCGCTAGGGGCCATAAACTGCCCCCTCGTAATCGTCTGCGGTTTGACCGCTGCCGCCGGCATCTTCGGGCCACGGCTTGCACGCGCCGCCATTATGAGATCCCGGGTTGAGTGATTTGTCAAGCGCTTTTCCGAGCTGGCGCCATTTGAAATCCGGCGGGTCCTCGTGCGAACCTAGTTCGCAATGCGCTTTGATTGTTTGATCCGATGGCGCAAATCCGTATTTTGCGCTGATGCCTTTGATGAGCGCGCCAAGCGCGCGATATTGATCATCGGTATAGACGTACGTTCCATCCTTGTTTTTTGCGGCGAGTAAATCAATGCCGATGGATTGTGCGTTTTGTCTGCAGCAATGGGCCATCACATGCAGTTCATCCGCGAGCTGATAAACGGTTCCATCTGCGTCAACGGCGTAGTGGCTGCCGATCGGCGTCTGTTTGAGACGCGGCGGCTTGTGGACAATCTGCCCTTTTTTGGTGCAGGTTTGAAAATTGAGTGCGCCGCCTTTCTCAACGCATCGCACGAGCGGTCCGTAATAGTAATCGTTGATCCACATGCGCACCATATCACGCGCGCGGCCTGAGGGGAATCCTAAATGGAGTATGACCATAGAAACGTCGTCCGCCTGTCGTTTTCCTTTTTTGGTGCGCGGCGTGATGTTACAGTCCAGTTTGCCAAGCAGTGATTGGCTTATTCGAACGCCGGGGTATGAAGCCGGGAGCGAGGGGATGGGTATCACGCACGGGCGCGGCGGATTGAGGTAACGGTCATTTCCACTGGTCGGGGCGAGCGGCAGGGCGGCGGTATAGCGCGCGCGATCGTCGGGGAAGGGGAGTTCAACGGCTTCGCCCGGCGTCGGGAGCGTTTCGGCGCCCTCCTCCCCTGATTCATCCTCAACGTCCTCGCGGTGTTCGAGCGCTTCGTCAAAATCAATGGGGACGCCTTTTAAAATTTCGACTTGCAGGCTTTTAAATTTGACCAGGTCCGGGTTAATGAGATTCAGGACGGTGTAGCTTCCAAAGAGTATGACGAGACCAATGGAAACATTGAGGATGCGTTTTTTAGCTGATTCAACCGCATGGGTGTTACCACCGGAGGCCATCCACTCAAATCCCGCGTGAATCAACATAATGACGGCGATGAGACCGGCGATGCCGAGGAGATACAAATATACCGCTTTGATGTACTGCCCAATCCACGGGAAGAGCGCGTATGATTTGCCTTCCGCGCTTTGGGCAACTTCAATATCGGTAAACTGAAGAGCGGGGATAGCGACTTGAAGTTCTGGTTTTTGGGTTGGTATTTTTTCGCCGGTGCCTGCAAGGCCGCCGCCGGTTTGTTGCAGGATTGGAGCGCAGGTTCCGGCGAGGATGACGCAGGCATTATCAAGACAGGTGGCTTCCGGCTTGCCCAAAAGTTCAATGCAGCGGCGGGCTTCCTCTTCCACGCATTCTCGATTGCTCCGAAATACCACTTGGAGATCGCAGCGTTCGCCCGTTTTTTGGTCACAACCAGCGTCCGCAACGCATTTCGCGCCGAGAGCGGCGTGCGCGGTCAGCGGGAAAAAAAGAAGCACGCCGATGGTGATGAGAGTTGCGAAACGAAGCATCATAGCGCGGCGCGTTTGACGGCGTCCTCCAAAAATTCCAACGTGCGACTGCCGGAGAAACGTTCGTCGTCTATGAAAAAGTAGGGTGTGCCGTCAATCCCGAGCGATTGCGCAAGCGCGAGATTGGCGTCAACAAGCGGCTGGAGTTTTTTCTCCGCGAGGCAGGATTTGAACGGTTCTTCTTTCAGTTTGAGTTCTTGCGCGATGTTGAGAAATGTCGCTTCGGTGAGTTGCGTCTGCTGTTCAAAAAGTTTGTCGTGGTATTCCCAAAATTTATTTTGCCGCGCGGCACAGCGGGCGGCGAGATGGGCGGGGGCGGATGGCGCGGGGAATTGCGTAACCGGCGCGTCTTTCCACACCACGCGCACGTTGTCGTGTTTTTTGACCAGTTCTTTGAGCACCGGCACCACGCTCGCGCAGTGGTCGCAGCCGAAATCGGAAAATACAAAAACCGTTACGGGCGCGTTGCTTTTGCCGAGGACGGGGTCAGTTGCTTTTGTTTCCAACGTCGCGACCGGGACTCCTTGCCGCGTTACCGTTACGGTTTCCGGTTCGCGGTCAGGGATGAGCGAGCCGAGCATGATGATGATGAGCAGGAGCGCGACACCGCCAATTCCGAGGAGCATGATGAATTGCTTTCGTGACATATTAGCGTAACCTCATTTTATGCAACGCTCCGGTTGTCTGATCCGTGAAGATGAGATTCGCGCTATCGCTGTCCACCGAAAGATTGCTGATGCTGAAATTCCCCGTCGGTTTTCCGACAATGCTTTTCGCGCCGGTGCTGGTATCAATTTTGTAGATGGTATCAGGGACGAATTTAGCGGTTTCCGGCGCCAGTCCGGCGCCTTCATCAAGGGAATCAGGCACGGCGCAAAAGAGGGTGGTGTCATCAGCAAACGTGCATTTTTCCGCCCACGTGTTGAGGCCGATGTCTTTTTTGCCGGTGCCTACGGCATCGCCTTGACCATTGGCGATGTAAATACGCGGTTTCCAATCATCGCTTGAATGGTACGTGCTGTAAAGGAGCTGTTTGCCGCTCGGTGCCCAGTTCGGCTGAAAGCCGCCGCCGTCCACTATAAGGGCAGGCAAGTTTTCACCATTTTTTCCCACGAGTAGAACGCTTTGCCGTTCGCCGCCCGGCGGTTCGCCGGTTTCCGAGAAGGCAATCGTTTGATTATTGGGTGAATAGGACACCGTAACTTTATCCGCGTTATTGCCGAGCGCTTCGATGGCGCTGGCGCCGGATCCATCGGGGTTTGAGGTGATGAGCCATCGGTTTTCCGGACTGTTTCCCATGCTTAAGGCAGCCATGTCGCCGCCGGTTTTGGAAAAATTAAAGTCCTGCCAATGCTTGGGAAGCGTTACTTGTTTTTGCTGGTTGAAGTCAAAATAGACATTTGACCCATCCGGAAATTCCATGATGGTTTTGTTTTTGTCCGGTGTCCAATGCACTTTTTCAACATTGAAAAATTGTTTGTCGGACATTTGCACCACGCGTCCGTCCGGGCCGATGCGATAATACCGGCCGTCGTTGGCGTTCAAAAACGCGGCGCTTTTTCCGTCAGCGCCGATGGTGGGCGCCACCGTGCCGCTGATGTTTAACACATCGGTTTCGGTGATGCCGCCGGCGGCGATGCGTGACACAGGGAGCGCTACGGCGCCTCGTGCGGCGGCGCGCTCGGCCGCTTCTTTGCGTGTTGGCAAGCTACCTGACTCGGGGAGCCCCGCGCGTTCTTCTTCTGAAATTATGACCGAGGCTTCTTTTTTGAAAAATACAAACCACAAGGCGATGCCGATTCCAATAACCGCGACGCTTAATCCGACAATCAGCAGTATCCGTTTGGTGCGTTCGTCAAGGGTGATCATAAGAGTAAGCCAGTTGGGTCGAGCGCTTCTATGGTCGCCATCGCTACAATAATGACGAGTCCCAGTAGCACAACCCAAAACACGATTTTTAAAATGCTTAATCGGAGGCCGATTTCCACAGGATCCTTCCAGCTGTCAAATGAAAACCATGAGAGCCATTGATCCGGTATCAATGATCGCATCACTTTTCCGACCACCTTTACTTTTTTGAGCGGATTTAATTGCGCGCCGAGTTCTGCACCTCCCGCCATGCCTTGCGCACCAGCTGGTCCTGCCATTGTATCACGAGGTGGAGCGCCTGTAACACTGGTGCCAGCGCCACTCATGCCAGTGCCACCGCGGGACACTGGTCCAGACGGTTCGTATCCCGCGCCTTCTTCGGGCTCTTCTTCCGGTGCGGAGGTTCGCATCATGCCGGTTGGCGGCGCGACTAAGGATTCACCACCTTCGCGAAAAGAAGGCGAAACACGCGCCCGATTACGCGCGTCGGAGAGTTGGCCGGCAACCGATGGCATAGCCCCTCTATTGTATCATAACGGCGCCATCCTTTATATGCGCCGTAAAATGTTTGGTTGTGGATTGTGAAAGGAGCGTGGCCAGCGGTTGCGCAAGTTGTTGCTCAACCATGCTTTTCACGAGCCGCGCGTTCTGGTGCTCTTTGAGATTGGCAAGAAGATGGGCAATAACCTCATCAGGCACGTCGAGGTCGCGTTCATGGAAACGGAGATACCGGTTGAGTTGTTCGATATGCAATCGGATAATGGCCGTGATGTCTTCGCGAGAAAGCGGGCGGAAGGGAACGATGGCGTCAAGCCGGCCAAGGAGTTCGTCACCCAAGAGGTCCTTTAGCGTTTGCGATACCGTGGATGGCAGATCGCGCTGAACGGGCGTGTGCGCATGGGCGAACCCAATGCCGTCGGTGGCAAAGAGGTGTCGTTCAACCGCAAAGGTAAGCACAATAACGGCTTGCCGAAAGGAAATGGTTTTGCTCGCGGCGTTTGTTAGTTCGCCTTCTTCAAGAATTTGAAGCAGGAGGTTCAACACATCGCGGTGCGCTTTATCAATGTTGTCAAAAACAACGATGCTGTGCGGCTGATGTTTGAGTTTGTCAAGCAATGGCGTGCTTTCGCGATAGCCGACATAGCCAGCCGGCGCGCCGAGGAGCTTGCTCACGCTAAATCCTTCCGAAAATTCACTCATGTCAAAACGAAGCAGGGCCT
>JBBTXJ010000017.1:0-2886 GCA_038062335.1 Patescibacteria group bacterium
TGCGTTTTAATGAAACATCTTCGCGTTTCAGATTGGCAAGCTCGGAAACGCGCAGTCCCGTGCAAAAAAGCATTTCAAGCGCCGCCTTGTCGCGCAACGCCGTGAGACGTTGTACGGGTGTCGCTTTTTCCAACCGCGCAAACGGCGCGGCAAGCAGGCGTTCAATTTCTTCCGCTTCAAGAAATGATATGTCGCGTTCGGGCACTTTGGCAAGCTCAATCTTTTCCGGCGCCAAACTCTCCACATCATGACGGGTGAGATATTTCAAAAAACTGCGCAGGGCAATCAGATGGTAATTCTGCGTATTTTTTTTGAGCGGCTCGCCGTCACGGTCCGTGAGCCGATTCAAATGCAGACGATACTCATGCACGAGCTTGTCGGTAATCTTGGCAGGAGAGACATCGCCGACAAATTCACAAAATCGCGCAAGATAAAAATCATAATTCGCCACGGTCTTGGATGACCGGCCGCGATCCACCTCGCAGTATTCCAAAAAATCTTTTATGAGTGGCGAGAGTTTCCCCGTTGGCATGCGTATATTGTACGACACCCGCGCGAGAAAAAAAAGGGGGGTGCACCACGTCGCTTGCGCGATGTGATACACCCCCGGTACTTCTTACTTCTTCTTGGCACCCCTGCCCTTCTCCTTGCGGCCGCTCTTCTTCTCCTTCTTCGGAGCCGGAGCGGCGGCCGACTTCTTCCGCGCGTGGGCCTCCTTGAGGCACCACCCACACTTCCCGTACTTCGCCTTCTGATTGCCCCGGCCGCAGGAGCAGGGAATCGGCTCCTTCGGCGGGATGACCTTCTCCACCGACGGCCTGATCACCTCGGCGGATTCATCGTCCACTGCCTTCACGAACCCACCGCCCGCGCGCGCGCGAACCTGTCGCTTGAACGCAGCGAGCTTGGGCGAGTCGCCCTCACGCGGCGAAGGATCTCTTACTGCCTGCGCGAACAGGCGGTTGCGCTCCTTCTCCTCTTCAGCCTCCTGTCGCGCCTGCTCCGCCACCTCGGACGGCCGGTTCATCGGACCGAACACCCGATGCCGACCCTCCTCCGGACAGATCTGCCGGAGGCGGCGGTACTCCTCGGACTCCTTGATCCCGTCCGCGCCGAGGATCCTCTGGAGGTCAACGAGGAGGATGTCCTGCCCGTCCCATGAGCAAAACGTCCACCCCTCCCTCGCCACCTTGGCGAGCTCCTCCGCGTCCTTCCGCGCCGTGTGGTCCTCCGGCACCACAGCGAGCAGTAGCTCACCGATCTCGCGGTTGAGCTGACACGTCTGGCGACCCCTGAGCCACCACACGCCCTTCGGGTGCACCATGCACACGAAGGACTCACCATCGCCCACGTACCGCACGACATCAACCTTCTTCACGTCCTCGGCGAACTGGAAGGAGGGGCCCTTCCCGAAGTTGCCGAGGTACTTCACCCGACAGACGCTGCCTCCAGGATAGGCCTTCTCCAGGTCCTCGAGCGTCTCCCTTCCGGGCCTTGGATTGCCCGATATGTTGGAGACGTGGACCAGGCCCCTTGCCCCGCCCACCATGACGAACACGCCGTAGTCCATGGCGTGGGCAACAGTGCCATCATACATCTCACCGAGCTTGAAGCCCGAATTGTTGTCCGACCGCGCCTGCTCCGGAGTCCTCTCGACGGGCTGGTCGACCACGACCGTGGCGATCGCCGGCACCTGCGGCGCCTCGTCCTTCTTGACCTCGACCGGCTCCTTCGGCTCCTCGCCGATGATGATGTCATCGAGGAAGGATCCAACGTCTTCGAGGCGCCGCTGTTCTGCTATGCGCCGCCCCTCCTCGTACTTCTGGATCTCGGCCTCGACCTCGTCGGCCGGACCGTACGCACCTTCCTTGTAGTTCAGCGCCCTGACGAGGACACTGATGTTCCGCCGCAACTCGGCGCTGGCCACCACCTGACAGCCGTTCGCGAGCGGCAGAACGAATCCGCCCCACCACTCGTCCGCCTTGGCGCGCGGCATCCGCTCCGCATTCTCCGCGCGCGCGAAGAGCGCGTTCATCGCGCTGTAGACATACTCGACACCACGCGCATTGAGCAGATCGCACAACCGTGCGTGGCCGTCCTTCACGAACGTCGGAGCGCTCTGCTCCGGCGTCACCTTCAGAACCGCGGAGATCTCAACCCTGTTCACGAGCCTGAAAAGCCGATCCACCTGCCACGCACGGAAGATCACCGGTTCGTCCGGCGACCGCCGCGCCACCAACGGGCTCGCCACCTCGATGCCCTCAAGCACCGAAGCGAGGCTGTGGGTCAACGGACCCTCCCTCGCACTTCCATTTGCCCCACTCGGGGGCGTTGCCACCACTTGGGAATCCACTTTTCACCTCCCTCAATATAGAAACATCCTCTGTGGCCGTCCCGCCTTATTGCAGGAACAAGCCGACACCCGGACAAACGATGCCCATGGTTGATTATTAAAATACCATACCAGAGGCGATTTGTCAAGTGCTTATAACTAAATATCCCCGCTGGTTGCGGGGATATTTAGGCGGGTAATAGGCCTATGTGGCTTCTCACCTGCGTGTCAGTGTGTTGCAACTTCTTGCCCTCTCAAGGATGCTGAGACGATATCCTCATCTACCGGTGTGGTAGAGGACGCCCTTCTAGACTAGAGGCCAAATGCGCGTGCTGGAAAGGTCAAGAATGCATAGAGTGCTCGCGCCAATCTCTGCCATATTGATGTGTGCGGCATCATCATATAATCACCTGTTGGTGCGGTATATGTTGGCGCGGTATAGGTCGGTGCCGTATACGTTGGTGCCGGTTCTGTCACTGTTGGCGCAGTATACGTCGGCGTTGGTTCTGTCACTGTTGGCGCAGTATACGTCGGCGTTGGTTCTGTCACTGTTG
>JBBTXJ010000017.1:2896-6162 GCA_038062335.1 Patescibacteria group bacterium
AGTGGTTGTATCGTTGTCGGTTGCGTAATTGGCTGCGTGGTCAACGGTTGAGTCGTCAACGGTTGAGTCATTGGCTGATGCAGGAGATCAGTCGCGCTCGGCGGATGATACGTCGCGTCACCAGGTTTTGGATACGTAGTTGTATCACCTGGCTTCGGTTGATACGTCTTGAAGTAATCATCAAACGAGGTCGGTGTCTCGCTGGGCTTTGGCTGATATGTCGTATCGTCGGACTTTGGATATAGAGTGGTATCCCCGGGTTTTGGATACGTAGGATACGTACCGATCTCTCCCGTCTTTGGATAGGTGAAATCTTTAAACTCCTCTACCGGTACTGGTCGTGTATATGACTTGGTTTCCTGACCAGCAGTACCGCGCTTTAAGGAGTCGGCTGGTGTTTCGCCGGGCGCGGGCACCACAAACTCTTTCTGTGTCTCACGACCCGGAAAAGTACCTCCCGTTGCACCCTGACCAGGGAACACACCTTCAGTTGCGCCACGACCAGGGAATTGGCCGGTGGTCGGTGATCCCTCAAACTGCTTCCTAAACTGCTCAAGACCGCCGGATTTCTTCAATTCTTCAAATTGCTCGAGATGCCCAGCCACATCATCCTGGGCATGTTGCTTGAACTGCTCGGTGCGTTGCTCGAACTTCTGTTCAAACCGCTTGCTCGCTCCCTGCTGACAAGCCGCGTCACAGAACAGATTAAAGCTGGTGTACTGCTTGAACTGACCCTCTTGGGCTTTCAGACCTTGCTCCAGTTGTGCCCCAATCTGCGTCTGCCGTTGCTGTAAGAACTGCTGTTTCTCTGCTTCGGAGAGATTTGTTGGCAAGCTTTCAAGCAGTGCGGCACCCTGCTCCTGACTCAACGTGGTGCGAAGGCGCGCTGCCTCTTCTTGCAATGCAATATCCTGAATTTGAGTTGCTTTACTGTTGAAGATATTCGTGAAATTGCCAAACGCTTTAAATTCGTTCGCAATCGTAGGCGCTGACCCCTGGAACCGCTCCTGCATGGCGCGGAAGAGCTTGGGGTCATCCATATTCTGAATATGCTCCGTGATCAATGTCTTTTGGTGACCCTCGAACGCCTGGAAGGGATCGTATTCTGCGTCAAACGTGTAGTTGCCGCGTGGCGCCGATGCACCTTGCAGTGACAATATGTCTTTACCAAATTCAGCCTCAAAATCAACGGTAGGCAACGGGCCGGAGAACTGGTTCGCAAATTGCCGCATGACCTCCAAGTCACGCGGGTCATTGGTGGCCATCTGCTTCAAAAACAGTTCGCCGTGCGTCCGCGCCTTTTCCTCAAATACCGCGCGCACCGTCTTCCCCATATCCTGCATAGTATCCAAGAAGGCGGATTTGGTTGAGTCAGACCGCACCTCGGACTCAAGCGCCATCATGAGCTTCATGGTGGTGGAGTCTGGTTTTTCTGCCATGGCGAGAGAAAGCGCACGGAATTGTTCCGCTTGGTCAGCAGACCCGTCATCGGAAAACTGCTCCGTAAACATTTTAATGCCATCCTCGCGATGCTGTTCAATTTCCGCTTTCAATGCCTCGTCATCAATCACCGTGCGGTCAGCAATCTCATCAAGCATGCGAAGGTCATCAAAATCACCGCCATCGGTCAGGTGGCCCAAGAACTGTTCTCGGACTTCCGGCGCGTCGGCAAACTGCTCAAGTTCCTCTGCTATGCGCGCGGCGGTGACATCCTTCATTTCTTCAATACGGGCCGACACATCATCAGGCAACACGTAATCTTTCAAATTATCACACACCGCGAGGAGATGCGTCTCGTCAGCGGGCAGATTTTCAATGTAATCCACCATTTTTTCGGCACGCTCCTCTTCGGGCAACGCCTCAATATGCTCTTCGAGACGCCCTACCGCCTCTTCGTGCACCGTCTCAAGCGCGGCCTGCACTGCTTCGCCTTCCGTTGGCGAGAGCGCGGCTTCCTCAATAAATTCAACAGCGGCATCCTCAATTTTTTCAATAATCTCAAGGTGGTGTACCTCTATAAATGCGCTCCCCTCTGCGGACTGCTCTTCAAGCACAGCGCCAACTACTTCCGCGATATCCGCTGGTTTCTCTACCGTTTCTACCAACACCGCGGCCACTTCTGCGACCGCTTCTTCGCGCGCCACTCGGAAATCCACCACGTCGGTGGGCGCTACCACTGCCTCGATTTGTTCTTCAACAACCGCGAGCACTTTTTCTTCGTAAATTTGGTGCTCGACAATATCAGCCAAAAGCTGTTCTACTGCCGCTCCATCTTCTCCACCCACCACAATCAAGCTATGCAGTTCCTCGGCCGATCCGGCCACTTCTTGGAGTCGTTCGGTAATTTGTTCTGTCGCCGCTACAAGATCTGCCGCGATGGAGGCGTCTGTCACGCCTGTCTGTGCCACCACTTGAATTTCATAAAGCGCCTGATTGGCGTGTTCGAGTTTCAATTGTGCGTCGGCAAGCGGATCAAACGTAAATGCCTCCTGTGTGTCCCACCAAAGTTCTTTAAAAAAATACAGCGGACTGTCCGGCAACACCGTTGCATCAACCGCACCCAAATCCTGCTGGGTTACCTGCATATCCTGCAGAAGTTCTGGCGAAATCACCTCGGCGGAAGCAGGCGCCTCGCCCGTTGCTGGAGGTGTTTCTGGGGCAACGGGGGCTTCCTCACCCTCTGTTCCGGCCGGCGGTATCGCTAAAACTTCCGCCTCGGCTGTTGCTTCTGCTTCTTGCGCATTCGCCACACTAGACGCAGACAAAAACGCCGTCACAATCATGGTGGTGGCGACAAAATAAGTCACCATTCTTACGAATAGGGACTTCGCGCTGTGTGACGACATGCGCAACGTGTTTTGCGTCGTCATAGTATATGAAACCCAATTATCCCACCCACGCCCTCCTTGCGGGCACTTCGTGAGTTTATAATGTTTATAGTATACCATAATTTGATCGTGTTGTCAGTCAAAAGAATGTTGTGGATAACCATCCTAGTCACGAATGGTCACGGTGGTGCCTTCCCCCGCCCAGCCATACAGCCAATCGTTGTTAGCTTTTGCAATGTTCACGCAACCGTGGCTCCGGCGATGGCCAAAATCTTTGTGCCAATAGGCCGTATGAAGAAAATAATGCGGCTTGAATCGCAGGTTGTTGGCCACCTGACCGTAATCATAGTCCTGCCCCGCATACCAAACCGATGGAACCTTTGCCACGTTAAAGGAGCCGGTTGGGGTGGGGAGTTGCGCGAGGCCGCTTGAGATGAA
>JBBTXJ010000018.1:0-3223 GCA_038062335.1 Patescibacteria group bacterium
AATACTGCACCTTGCCCAGCGCCTCTTTTGCTTTTTCCGAAACCCCGTCAATCGTCCCCTCCATGATCAGCGACACATACCCTTTGATCACCGTCAGCGGCGCCCGGAGTTGGTGCCCGGCCATGGATACGAATTCCGATTTCAACTTATCAAGTTCCTGCAGCCGCGCATTGGCCTGCGCCAGTTCCAAAGACAGCGCCTCCATCCGCTCCCGCTGCTCCACCTCCCGCCGCACGCTGCGGATCAAGAGGTATCCAAAAGCAAGCAAAAGAATAGCGATAATCACGCTTACCGAAGAATCAAATGGAGCCGCAATCGACGTAAAACGAAGAGCGCTGATACTGACAAGGATAAATACAAATACCTCAGTGGCGAGGACTTTTAAATTAAAGAGCCGATCGTTGATGACCGCATAGATACTCATCCCTACAAAAAGAAGCATCACCAGTGTGGGAGAGACGAGGAAGAAATGGAGATCTCCAAACCAGGGAAGAATGAGGTTGGTAACAATGCCGATACCGCCGGGGATAGCCGTCCCCAACATAAGATGTATAATCGATCCTCTGTCGGGTCCCTTTGTCATGAACAACCTTCGGAAAAGGATCACTTCCGCGAGGAGATAGACAAAAATAAGATAGGCGGTATAGACGCCATACCCGAGCGGTTGAAATATAAGGCGTCCATCAAGAGATGGCGCAAAATGTAATTCCTTAAAGAAAAAAGTGGTGAATGCGAGAAGAAAAAGAATGACAATATTGATTACACTGATGAGCCCCGGAATTTTAAGAGAACGAATCTTACGATGAGGGTAGACGAGAGAAAACCAGAAGAGCAGGAGAAAAACGGTACTGCCTGAAACGTAATGCATCACCGCTGCAATTCTGAACAGAGCGAAGGGGACAGCCGAAAGACCCACGATCAGGGTCGCAAGAGACCACATACTCGCCCAAAATACAAGGAGGGCATAGATCACCTCTTGCAATCCGCGTCTCCCGTGAAGATAAATGAGCGCCGATAGCGCAAATCCCGAGAGACCGGCCGTGAATACGCCAAGTTCAAATAAGGTCATACGTTCAAGCGTTCTTTACGACCATGATAAAATAATGGTGAGATTATGTACAGAAAAAAAGCAGTAGCGGAAAAGTTCCCAAACTACTGCTTTGATAACCGGCGGACGCTACGTCAGGCATAGACAGCCGCGTCCGAGGCCGTCGCGACGCATGAGTCGCCCACCGCAATGAACAGACGCGTCAGCGATACAATCACGGCCTCGGCCGTCTCGCGCCGCATTGCTTTGCCGCACGCCGCACTCGCGAAGGCAAACAGGCACTGCTCGTGGGTGAGCGAATCATCGCTCTCGTGGCCCACATGAGCCAAAAACCAGCACTGCCCGATGGCATCCCGGAATCGCTGATCCTCCCTGCATAGTTCAGAGAAAACCTGCGCGATCATCTCAACCCCCACGAGCCGCACGAGCCAGGTGACGGGACCTCCGGCTCCGGCGGAAGTCAACTCAATAATTTTTGAGATGAGCGGCTGCGTCTCCTCCCGCTCCAGATCCGACTGCATGATCTCCAGGGTCTTGCTGTCTTTGACCCAGAGATCATGGTGCTCCCGTTCTTCATCCCGGATGCTCCGATACACTTGCCGAAACATCCCGGCGGACGTTTCATCCAAGCGCCGTATCACCGGGATCAGCTCTTTCCTGAATTGCCGTTGTCCTCCGGCGATGCACTCCGGGAACACTTGCACAAAAGGATAGTACTGAAGCATAAACTGCATCAGCACCGCATCATCGCCCGCGCGGCAGTGACGCACGAGCTCGCATTCGCCAACCATCTGCCGGACGATCGCTTTTACAGCTCCCGCCCAGCTCGGAATCATTCCCCTCAAGTTACTCAAACTCATTATCGGCTCCTCAAAAAGTTGACGACAAACATTATTCGCTGTTCGTGTTTAAAAAGAACTCACTAGTCCGTAAGACCGGAGAGAACTTCCGTTCCTACCGAAGAAGGATCTCGAAAAATCCGTCTTCAGTAAGCCGCAAGTTCCGTGATGATAAAATCGTACAATAAAACCCCTCGCGAGTAGGGGTTTTATGCGCGCGCATTTTCATCAAGCATCGTCACAAACATAATCGTTCCACCAAGCATAATCCACTGATACGCCGTCAGGTTGAATATCCAAAAACCCTGTCGCCAAAGGATAGAGACGTGGTCGGGGAGCCGCTCTACGGCTCCAGTAAGGCCTATTTTATACCCAACTGCCATAGTAAAGACATCCTAACTTATCTCATAAAAAAAGTCAAGCCCCCCTCTGGCTTTTACATCTTATGAAGATTTTAGTCCGTGCATCCGGGCGCTCTTCCTCACGAGTATCGGAGGGAGCGTGAATACCGCGATCATGGTCAATCCTATGCCGGCAAAGATCACATCGGAGGCGCGCGTCCGCACCAAATCAAGAACAGGGTTCGTAGGCAGGAGAAATCGGACGGCGATAGTGATGATGCCGGCGGACGCCAAAACAACCTGAATCAGAGAGACGATTTTCACTTCACGGGATGGCGCGTGAAGGAACGAATGCGCAAATATGATCAGGGGTGAAGCAATGTGTATAAAAATCAGGTACGAGAGCAGAACAGAGAGTATGCGAGGAGTATTCCAGTCAATGCCGCCGCTCGCATCCATAAAGGGGCGCGGGTGCGTGATCACGGTGAGGATCATCACGGCAACACCCAGTAGGGATACGGCGCCGACTGCGGGCCAGGGAGAAGCCGAAGGGAAAAGGATATAGAAAATCAGATAGACGCCCAGGACCGCGGTGAGGAGCAACGGAACATCGGACGCGAGAAGAAAACGAAACAGCATCTCTGAATCGCGCGCAAAAAAGAGGGCGGCTGCCCCCAAAATCCCTACCGTGAGCGCATTGCTGAAAAACATCAGAGAGAGCAGCACGCCGATCGTGTTTCCCGCGCGTGCGCCGCCGATCTTCTGAAACGCCCGGAAAAATCGGGCCCCACAAAACGCGAGGCCGAGGGCGAGAAGAGAAAACCCGATACCCGTAGTGGTGATGGTCATATCACACAGATGGCAGAGACGATTACCTCAAATATACTCTTCGCCTCCCCCTGCGTCAACCGCTCAAATCTTTGGTCGTCCGACACCGTTTCATATCTGCCGTCAATACTTGACAACTATTTTGAGACGCGCATCATGGACGTATG
>JBBTXJ010000019.1:0-3466 GCA_038062335.1 Patescibacteria group bacterium
TCCCCACCAATTCCGCATCATCCGGATTCCGTTTTCGGGGTTTTTCAAATGGATTGTTGAGTTGAGAGAAGGGGAGGGACATAGATTTTGGCGAACATTGCTTTATATGCACACCTATTATTTCATACCACTATAAATTATGCTATACTATCCCCATGTGGTTTTCAAAGAAAAAGGAGGAGGAGACTGGTATCCTGGGCGTGGACCTTGGGGTAGGGGGTATCAAATTGGTTGAACTCATATCCAAGAATGGCCGCGCGCATCTCGGCACCTACGGTTTTACGGAGGGTTTCCTCGGCATTGAAAAGAAAACCATGGCCGAGGAATCGGTCAAAAATACGGAACAGCAGGCGAAAGAAGCGGCGGCGCAAGATGCCGTTGAGATGAAGCGGTTGGGATTGGCGCTTAAAATGCTTGTTGAAAAGTGCGGCGCGAAAAGCAAGCAGGCGGTGGCGAGCATCCCCATTTCTACCGTATTCAGCGCAGTGATAACGGTTGCGAAGACCGACGACAAGGCGCAGTTGGCAGGTCTGGTCCAACAAGAGGCAAAAAACCTTTTGCCGGTGCCGCTGGAAGACGTGGTGCTGGATTATCGCGAACTGCCCGAGATTTTTGTAGACGTTGAAACCGCGCGCAAAACGCGCACAAAACTTATCGTAACGGCGGCGCCGCGCAAAGCGGTGGCGCGGTATACGGCGATTTTTAAAGAAGCGGGGTTGCAATTGAAAAGTTTGGAGACAGAATCGTTCGCGCTGGTGCGGGCGTTGGTGGGGAATGACCCGGCCGCGGTTATGGTTTTGGACATGGGCGCGGCGCGTACCAATGTGTATTTGATTCGCGGCGCGGTGCCGCTTATGCATCGAAGCATCAACATCGGCGGACGAGATTTCACTAAGGCGCTGGTGGAAAAATTGCATGTGACGGCGGAAGAGGCGGAACAAATTAAAATTGATTTGGCGATGCGGCGCGATGGCGACACGTTGCTGGATGCGTTCAAACCGGCGGCGGATCCCATCGTGCAGGAAATTAAATATCATATACAGTTGTTTGAAAAACAGCTCGGCGGCGCGGCGGCGCGGCCGGATAAAATTATTTTAACCGGCGGTTCGTCGCTTCTGCCGAATCTGGACAAGTATCTTGAGGATTATTTCCAGATGCGCGTGTATGTGGGCGATCCGTGGGCGCGCATTGTGTATCCCGAGGCGCTCAAGATGGCGCTTGACCAGCTGGGCCCGCGGTTTGGCATTGCGATTGGCTTGGCGCTCTTGGAGGTATTGCCGTCGCCGAAGTAGTTTTGTATACTATCCCATATGCTTGATTCAACCACACAGCAAGTCGCCAAGCGGTTTTCATTGTTCGAGCTCTTATTGGTTATCGCCATTTTGGGGCTTTTGTCCACGCTCGCGATTATTATCATCGGCAATGAGCGTCAGAAAGCGCGCGATGCGGCGCGGCTTGAAGATATGCGCGAGTTTGAGGTGGCGTTGCAATTGTATTTTAACGACAACAATAGATATCCCGAAGCAAGGGATCCTGTGGTGTTGGGGCAGGGGAATTATGATTGTTTGGCGGCGAGCGGATGGTCGGCGGCGGGGTGCGAGTCCATTTATTTGAGCGATGCGCCGGCGAATCCGACATCGGGCGGTGCTCCGTATAAATATACATCGGACGCATCTACGTATCGCGTAGAATTTGCGCTTGAAACGAAAGTGGGCGATCGCGCAGACGGGCCGCATCAGTTGACGCCGGAAGGGATTAAGTGACCATATTATTTTTAACACCGAACTATGAGCAAAAAAGTTGGGGCAATCCTCATCGTGGTGATTGTCGTGGTTCTCGCATGGTGGTTGCTTTCAAAGGGTGGCGATGCGGTCAAGGAAGCGGTACGCGATGACGCCGCAGGCGCGGTGGCTGGAGCGCCGCAGGCATGTGGCGCCGACCTTGCGTGTGGCAACGCACTGCTTACCGCTTGCAAGCCGGGTAGTTTTGTCGGCAAAACCGAACGACAAGAGACGGCTATCACCGTGGTCGAAAGGGACGAGGTAAGTTGTAAAATCACCTCATCGCTCGCGCTTGCCGCGTTGGGGCCGTTTGCCAAACCGGCGCTTGATGTAAATAAGGATGGGAAGTTGGAGATGGCGTGCGATGTGCCGCTTGGCTTGGACTTTGCCCGCCTCACCACTTGGCTCGCGGGTGCTGGTATCAACGGATGTGAAGGTGAGTTGCGGAATTTTTACGACAGTATTTAACAACTGACGTTTGATGGTATACAAAGGCCCCTTGCAAGAGGGGTCTTTGTGCTATAATGGGAGACGCATGTATGAATAAACAAGCGGCAAAAGAGCGCGTAGAAAAGCTCAAAAAAGAGGTTGAACACCATCGGTATCAGTACCATGTTTTGGATCGCCAGGAAATTTCTGACGCCGTTTTGGATTCCTTGAAACACGAGCTCGCGCAACTGGAGGCGCAGTTTCCCGAATTGATTACGCCGGATTCGCCCACGCAACGTGTGGCAGGCGAGCCGTTGCCCGGTTTTAAAAAAGTGCGCCATGACGTGGCGCAGTGGTCATTTAATGACGCGTTTTCTGAAGAAGAAATTCGCGCGTGGGACAAACGCATGCGCGATGGCTTGCAGAAGGCGGGTGTCTCGGGCGCGGTGCATTATGTGTGTGAATTAAAAATTGATGGTCTGCATATCGTGTGCACGTACGAAGACGGCTTGTTAAAAATCGCGGCAACGCGCGGTGATGGAAAAGTGGGCGAAGATGTTACGCACAATGTAAAAACCATTGAGAGCGTGCCGTTGCGTTTGCGCGAACCCGCGAGCGTGATTGTAGAAGGCGAAGTGTGGATGTCGAAAGATGCGTTGAAATCGCTGAATAAAAAACGCGTCAAAGCAGGGGAGCCGGAATTTGCTAATCCGCGCAATGCGGCCGCTGGTGCGATTCGGCAGTTAGACCCAAAAATCGCGGCAGAGCGCAATCTTGAGATGATTTTTTACGAATTATCCGCCGGAGAAGCGGTTAAAACACAGGCGGAAGAATTGGAACGATTGCGCGAACTGGGATTTAAAACAGACCATCATTGGAAACGCGTTGATTCCGTTGAGGAGGTCATTGCGTTTTGGCGGCAATGGGAAAAGAAGCGCGACACCACGCCCTTTTGGATTGATGGCGTGGTGGTGAAAGTGGATGAGCGCCGCGCGCAAGAGCTTTTGGGGTACACCGGCAAGGCGCCGCGATTTACGCTGGCGTTAAAATTTTCTGCGGAGCAGGGGACCACTATTTTGAAAGAAGTGCACTGGCAAGTAGGCCGCACGGGCGCTTTAACGCCGGTTGCGGTTTTGGATCCTGTCGCGCTTGCGGGTACCACCGTTACGCACGCAACACTGCATAATATAGATGAAATTAAGCGGCTTGATGTACGGATTGGCGATACGGTTATTGTAGAAAAAGCGGGTGATATT
>JBBTXJ010000020.1:0-2677 GCA_038062335.1 Patescibacteria group bacterium
CGTATGTGTTTGGCGCGAACGGCCCGCTCACGGTGCCGGGCCGGCCGGTGGCGGCAAAAACAGGCACAACTAATGATTACAAAGATGGGTGGACGCTCGGCTATACCCCGTCACTAACTGCCGGTGTGTGGGTCGGCAATAATGACAACAGGGTTATGAAACCGGGTATCGGGGGCACTGCCGGCGCCGCGCCGATTTGGAATGGCTTCATGCGTCGCGCGCTGGAAGGAAAACCGGTGGAGCAATTTCCACCCATGCCCGCAAACAAAGCAAGGAAACCGGTATTAAATGGTACGGACCAGGGCGGCGTGCCGGTAAAAATTGACCGCGTTTCCGGCAAACTCGCCACCGAAGATACGCCGGAAGAATTGGTGCAAGAAGTGGTCTATCTCCAAGCGCACAGCATCTTGCATTATGTTAATAAAGATGACCCGGATGGACCGGCGCCATCAAATCCGGCCGATGATCCGCAGTATGCCGGATGGGAGGTGGGCGTGCGCGCGTGGCTTGAAAAGAAACAAAAGGAGATGAAGGGAAAAGACGAGGAGACGCAGATGGTGCTGGGCGATCCGCCAACTGAATACGATGACATACACAAAAAAGAATTGCGGCCATCGCTTACCGTACTCTCGCCACAATCCGGCGTGACACTGCGCGAACGCCTCATTGAAGCATCGGTTGATGTGTCTGCGCCGCGCGGTGTGGCGAAAGTGGTATATCTCGTGGATGATAAACTCATCGGCATCGTAACCGATTATCCGTTTGGTTTGCGGTATGAAAATCGTGAATTGGAAAACGGCTCGCACAAGCTCACGGTGAAAGCATACGATGATGTGAGCAATATCACCATTGTTGAGGTGCCGTTCACGCTTGATGCCGTGCCAGAACCACCCAGTGTGACGTGGCTGTCGCCAAAACCGGACAACACGCTGTTCACTTCGCTCTTCCCGCTCACCTTACAAATGCGGCCTTTCAAGGCGGGGAGTATTCAATCCGTGAAAGTATTCGCGCATCGCGAAGGGGAGGAGGCGCGCGCGCTCATCGGCGAGACATCGGTCATTGGCGAACTCGTCGAAATCCCGTGGAATAAAATCCCCGAACCCGGGACCTACATTTTGGAACCAAAACTTGTACTCAAAGACGGAGGGACGGTGAGTGGCGCAGAGAACCGAATCGTAGTGCGGGAGTAGTGTGCGCATTGACAAACTAAAACGTTTTTAATACTATTTTTGCCAAGGAGGAACCGGTGACTGATACACAACTTCGCTATCTGTTCGCGTGCGGAACTGTATTGCTCTTTTTACCTCTTGTACGCCACGTACTGCTGACTACAGAAATCGTATACTCGTGGAGCACCAAAACACCCGCCCATGCGGTGTCTGCTCGTGAATACGTTCGAACTATGGTCGTAGGCGGCATCATTATGGTTGGCGCATGGACGCTCTGCGCACTACTCCGCCCCGAGATGATGCTCACGTTTTCATTCCTTGTGTGGGCTGCCTATAACATCTGGGGATTTGTGCTGGCCGCAATCCACACCAAACGTGATCGCACCTCCTAACCCGCCAACTGCATCTGGTGGGTTTTTTATTTTCAACCCTTCCTGCCGCTCACTTCTTCTGATAAGCTATCTTCATGCCCGAAAACAAACTCGTCATCATTGACGGCAATGCCATAATCCACCGCGCGTATCACGCCCTGCCGCCGCTTACCATAAAAGACGGCACCGTCGTGAACGCGGTGTATGGTTTTTCGTCCATTCTTTTGAAAGTGCTCCAGGAACTGAAGCCAACGCATCTTGTAGTAACATTTGACCTCGCCGGCCCCACATTCCGCGATGAACTGTATAAAGAATACAAAGCCACGCGCGTGAAAGCGGATCAGGAATTGTACGACCAAATTCCGCTCGTGCATGATGTGGTTCGCGCGTTTGATATTCCAATTTTTGAAGTGAAAGGATTTGAGGCCGATGACGTGATAGGCACTATTGCTCACCAAACCAAAGAACATACGGAAAACATTATCGTAACGGGCGACATGGACGCGCTTCAGCTCGTGAATGAGCGCACCTCCGTCTTTACGTTGCGCAAAGGAATTACCGATACCACAACGTACACTGCGAAAGAGGTCAAAGACCGCTTCGGACTTGGACCCGAACAAATGGTGGACTACAAAGCCCTGCGCGGCGACCAAAGCGACAACATTCCGGGCGTGCAGGGCATTGGTGAAAAAGGCGCGACGGAACTTTTAAAAACATTCGGCTCGCTCAAAAAAGTGCTGGAAGCCGCGGAGCGTGGCGATGAACGCATCTCGCCGAGTCTGCGCAAGAAATTGATTGACGGCACACCAGACGCGTTGATGAGTCAGGAACTCGCGCGCATCCGCACGGACGTGCCGCTTGAATTTTCTTTACGCGATGCCGCGATGGCAACCACTGACTGGAAAAAAGTGGCCGACATGTTTCAGCATTTTGAATTTACGTCACTCATCAAACGATTACCGCGAGAAGCAACACAGGGAATGGTGGAACAAAAAACAAAGGGACAAAAAAACGCTCAAACAAAAATAGTTGTTGTCCAAACCAAAGAAACAATTGATGCCGTGCTCCGCCGCGCGCACGCCGCGCCCGTAATCGGCATGCGTCTGTTGCCCGCCGGCGCGGACCGCATCACCGCCA
>JBBTXJ010000021.1:0-1018 GCA_038062335.1 Patescibacteria group bacterium
GCTGATATTGCTCCAGGCAATGCTATTGGCGCTCCCGGCGCTGGCGGCATAATTTACATTCTGATTAGCCGCATAGCTTGCGATGTTCCCTGAATGGATCATCTCCACCCAAGGACGAGGGCCTGGCCAGCCGGATCTCCAGAAAAAGCGGTTATTAGCTTCGCCAGCCATAGCCATCTGAAAGCCGTATGCATTGGTGCCGTCGCCGTGATTAAAATGAAACGCCTGCAAGCCCACATAGTGGCTTGAGCCGCCCGGGGCATTGCCTGGACTACTCCAAGTATCAAAAAAGCCAGAACCCCAGTTTGAATAAATAGTATTAAAATCATTGGTCCCCCAGCCCATTACGCCGGTCCAGTAGCGGGTATCTCCGGTGTAATTGGAGCGCGGGGTATTGTAAAGACCCGTGAGACCAAGACGGGATTTAGTCCTATCGGTAACATAACTAATATTGGAGGTGCCGTTGGGGTCTATAAAATAATTAGAATCATTGGCGTCATAGTAGATAGTGGCGTATTCGGCCCCGTCCGTGCCGCTATAGTGACTGTTCTGCCAGACATTGAATTGGCGATACGCTCCGGCGCTGCCTTGCTGAACATAGCGATTATCCAAGGACTGACCATTCCATTGCAGCCCCCCGGTGGCATTGACCACGCCATTTGCGGTGAGATTGCCTACGCGCATAGAAGTATATCCTCCCCCGGCACTCCAGCCCTGGGTGGAGAACCAGTTGTCTTGGTCAAGCCCGAAATTCGCGCCGTACACTCCTGCCTTATGAAAAGAAATGGCGGCTGCGGTATTGTATGCGGTGGCTATTTCTAATTGGGTGTTGGTATGATTTGCCGATGCCATACTCGCCGGGCCATCGCGCCGTATGGAGACCTGAGATCCCCAGTCGGTCTGGCCCCAATTGGATATAGAGCCGAATATAGTGCGAGATGATGTGGTATTGCCCCGCGAGGTAACGGATTGGAGAGTGTCTGATTCGCTCGCGATTCCTGACGCAGGCCATGCGGCG
>JBBTXJ010000022.1:0-5020 GCA_038062335.1 Patescibacteria group bacterium
GATTATTGAGGGCGAATTGACCTATATTGTGGTGGCCGGTCGTTATAAAATCAATTTTGAGAGCTTGGTAAAGTGGTCGCAAAAAAAGACCATTCAGCGCAAAATGCAACAGCGCGGCATAGGACAATACGTAGAAAAATGGAAACTCGCGGGAAAATTGTATAGTCCGAGTGAAGAAATTGTATCCGAAAACCAAAAAATCCAGGAGCAGAAGCCGCTGGATATTCCACCCGACCTGTCATCCTGAACTTGTTTCAGGATCTCCAAATGACAGCGAAGCTGTCATCCTGAAACAAGTTCAGCATGACACATTATTTCCGATACACCTCCACCGTCTTCTTCGCCACTACCTCCCACTGATACTGCTTTTTCACCACGTCGCGATTGCGCGCGCCCTGCTGTTCGTACCACGCGGGGTCAGTAAATGCTTCAATCATAAGCCGCGCAAGCGCGCGATAATCATCCACCGGAAACCGCACCGATGATTCCGCAATCAACTCGCGATGCGCCGGAATGTCTGACACCAGCGCCGGAATGCCGTACGCCATTGCCTCAAGAAGCGCAATCGGCAATCCCTCCGTCGCTGACGGTTGCGCAAACACGCCCGCGTGCGCGATCATGCTCAAAAGCGCATCGCCCTCCATCCAGCCGGTAAACACAATAGACGCGTCGCGTCCGGCCAGCTTCTTCAGCCGTGCGCCATAGGCGTCATCAAAATGCGCGTCTCCCACCAGCGCCAACTTTCGATCACCCAGTACGTCAGGGTGTTTTTTTTGTACTTCCTTCCATGCCGCAATGAGCGTATGCGCGCCTTTGCTTTCCACCAGCCGCCCCACAAACAACACATACTGTTGCGCAACCAAATGCCAGCGATCCAAAAGCGAACGCGAAGGAATCGTCGCGGGCAACTCCATGCCGTTCGGAATCATAACCGCATCGCGTCCGTACTGTTGTCGAAAATACGCGCGCAAATGATGCGACACCGCAATGGTGCGATGCGGAAAATGCACGGCCGCCCATTCGCCCAGCAGTAAAATTAATTTCCCCACAACATTCCACTGCGGATGAAAACGATTCAACGAATGCACCGTAACCACCACGCGCGCGCGGGTGAACACACGCGGAATCCACGCCAAGAGCGCCGGCCCCACGCCGTGAAAATGAATGACGTCAAAATCCTGAAACAGCGCGTGAATGGCGGAAAAAAATGTGTGGGTGAATGTGTCAAGATATTGAGTGTGCAGAGAGGGGAGAATTACCCGTCGGATGCGCGACTTAAATTCCCTCTCCCCATGGGGGAGAGGGTTAGGGTGAGGGGTGCGCGCATACCACCGACGCGTATACACGGTCACCGTATGCCCCCCGCGCGCTAATTGTTCAGACAAGGCCGCAACATGCCGCTCAACGCCGCCGTAGCGAGCAGGAATACCGCGTTGTCCGATCATCGCTATGCGCATAGAAATGTCATCCTGAACACTGAAACAAGTTCGGTGCAGGCTTTGTTTCAGGATCTAACTTATAATACTCTTATAAACAGCGACAATCCTCCGCACATGGTCCTCCGCATCATGTTCGCGCAGGACGCGCTCGCGCGCCAGCCCCTCCATCGCGCCACGCTCATCCGCACGCATGTGCCACACGCGCTCAATCGCTTTGCCGAGCGCGAGCGAATCGCGCGGCGGCACGATAAAACCGTTTTCGCCGTCGCTCACCAATTCCGGAATCCCGCCCACGCGCGTCGCGATTACCACTCTCCCCAGCATCTGTGCTTCAAGCACGGCAAGCGGCGCATTCTCATAACTCACGGTGGGCAGTACCACTGCCCGCGCGCCAGCAATCATGCTCCACAGCTCCGCTCCGCTTTTAAATCCCGCGAATGTCACATTCTTGAGCCCCAGCTCACCGGCAAAACTCCGCAGAGCATCCTCCTCCGGCCCGCGACCCACCAGCACCACCGGAATCGGCGCCACCATTTTTGCCGCTTCGAGCAAATAGGCGAGCCCCTTTTCAACACTCAACCGTCCTACATATATAATACACTCTTTCCCGCGCTTTTTCGGCGGCATAATCGGCTGGACAAAATTCGTGATGCGCACAAAGCGCGAACGCTCCCATCCCCAATCCACCGCGAGGTCAATCATGAAGGTACTCGGCGAGATAAACCGTGCCACGTGTTTTTTATATGTCCCCAGCCACCGATGAAGATACGCTTCCACCGCCACCGTAAAACTCGCACCGTGCGATCCCATACAATTATACCGCATTGTCTCCCAATAACGCTCGTTTTTGCCATGTTCACACACCGCGCCCCCGTGCCCAAACATACTATAGTTCGGATTGAATAATTTATAATCGTGCACCGTCATCACCACGGGCACGCGCGCCGCCGCCGCCGCGTGCAGAACGGATGGAGACAATTGGTGATAAATATTATGAATATGAACGACATCCGGTTTGGTGTCCCGCAACAATTGCGAAAATTTCCGCCGCGCTTCAAACGAATACACGACGCGTCCAAATTTTTTCAGATTACTCAACATCCCCTCCCGTTTTCGCAGATTCACTTCACTCACAAAATATTTTTCGTACGGCGTTGACAGATTTTCCCGATGGCGCATGGCGAACGGAATCACTTCATGCCCATGCGCGCGCAATAAATCAGAAAGCTGGAGCGCGTAAATGTCCGCGCCGCCTTTCGGAAAATAGAATTTATTTGCTTGAATTATTTTCATAAAAAGGGTGTCATCTCGAGCGACCCCGAATTTATTTCGGGGGAGTCGAGAGATCTAATTAGATTTCTCGACTTCGCTCGAAATGACATTATTGATCTCGCTTCGCTCGGGATGACAGTTGCGCGATTATTTCACGCTTCGGATTTCCTCTAACAACTCCTCAACTTTCTCCGCGTGCTTGTCCCATGAATACCACCGTTTCACAAAATCGCGGCAGGGTTCCATCCACTCCTCATGCGCGCCCTCTTCCGCAAACCACACGAGCCGGTCCGCGAGCGCCACCGGCCGCGGCGCGTCCGCCAATAACCGCTCATCAAACGCAAGCAAAATCTCCGGAATCGCGCCCACCGGCGTGCCGATCACCGGCGTGCCGCATGCCATTGATTCAATAATAGAAATCCCGAACCCTTCATACGCAACCGTCGGCACAACTGAAGCATCAGCCGCCTGATACCAGAACGGCAGGTCGTCGTCACCGGAACGGCCCACAAACCGCACGAATTTTTTGAGCCCGATAGAGGCCGCGTGGCGTTCAAGCGCCTCGCGCTCGCGGCCTTCGCCCACCACAATCAACTGCACGTTGTCGCCCATGCGATCACGCACAATAAGAAACGCGTCAAGCAAAATCCGCACGCCGGTCCGCGGCACGAGCCGCCGCACGGTCACAAAAATCAACGCGTCTTTATCCAAACCCAGCCGCTCACGCACCGCCTGTCGCGATTCAGTAGAATAAAACCGTTTCGTATCCACACCCATCGGCAACCGCGTCACCGTAGTTTTCCGCACCGCCCATCCATACAACTGTCGCATCAATGTACCGGAAAAATCACTGAACACGCCGACCGCACGCGCTGAACGCAACACTTTCCGCTCAATAAGAGCGGTGCCGCGAACAAAAAAGAATTTCAAAAACCACGCCGCGAACCGATTCAACGCAGGCCGCGACAACCCTTCATACTTCATTTCCGCTGCTGCGGACGCGTGAAAAATATAGATAAACGGCGGTTTCCGCATCCCCGAAACGCGCAGCGCCCCGTACGCCACATGCGGATGGTGCGCTATCACCGCGTCCCATCGCGCACCAACAAGCATCTGTTTCACAAATCGCGGCGTGTCCAAAATATCCGCGATGAAACGCCCCATCGTTTCGCGCCGCTTTACATTACCGTACCGAAAAATCGTAACCTCATCACGCTTTTCTTCCGTCGCCAATTCATGCCGCGCCCGCGGCACTCCCACGGCCACGGTGTGCCCGCGTCGCGCCAGCGCCCGCGCCTCTTCCCACACCACACGGCCGGAGCCACCGGACTGGTCTATGGAAATTTCTTGAGCCAAAATGAGTATTTTCATAGTAATGTCATTGCGAGGGTCCCTGACGGGCCGAGCAAGCGCAGGCCACGGGGCGAAGCGACGAAGCAATCCCGTGGCATCGCGACTACCAGACGGGATTGCTTCGCTCAACTTCGTTTCGCTCGCAATGACGTTTTATACCTATGCGTCACCGCAAACGCCAGCCCCATCGGCGCCCACAACTTCGCCGTATAATACTGCGTATTAAACACCTGATACACCGCCGCGCCGAGCGCAATCACCAACAACGCGAGCAGTAATTCCTTGCGCGCCCCCGGCCGCTCGCGCCGCCACGCGAGAAATATCACCCACACCATCCATCCTACAAAAAGCGCGAACGTTGTCAACCCCAGCACACCCTGCTCGGCCGCCAATTTCTGAATCACGCCATGCGCGTCAAACGGCGGCCCGTACTCAATCCGAAACGCCCGCGCCTGCGCCACCAAACTAATATACGTCCCCGCGCCATTGCCAATCAACGGGTGCTCCTCAAACGCATACCCGGCGATCCGCGCCAAATCCGCGCGCGCCGATGTGGACGACGCCACATACGCGCTTGATGAAAACACGAGCATGTACACGGCAATCGGAATCACGAGCACCGCCGCAAACGGCGCAGCCGCACGCACTATCGCGCGCCACTCCTGTCGCGTGGAGAGCGCCATAAACGCCACGACCTGCACAAATATCACCACCCACGCGGTGCGACTAAACGTGAGGAGCGTGATGATGAGAAGGAGCGCCGCGTAAAGAAACGCGAGCTTCCGCCATGCGTCGCGCCGCTCGCTGTAATACCAAAACAATGCGAGCGGAATAATCGCCACGAGCACCTCTGCCAAATCATTGTGAAATAATCCCAACGGCGCCCAGCCGCCAATCGCAAATGGTGTCACGCGCCGCCAGATGCCCCAGAACGACGGCACGACAAAAAGCGATGC
>JBBTXJ010000023.1:0-14089 GCA_038062335.1 Patescibacteria group bacterium
CTTGGAAGCGCGATTTTGGGTCAAGATACAATCCTTGTTCCAAAATGCGTTCAATGTTCGTCCACACCCACTCCTCTATAAATTCTTTAGCGATGTCATACCCGCGGTCAAGATAGATTGCGCCAATGAGCGCTTCAAGGGCATTTGCCAGAATATAATCGCGCGCTTTGGTGCCCTCTTCTTGCGACTCACCTTTGCTCAAGTAGAGATACGGTTCTATGCCGATTTTTTTGGAGATTTCCGCGAGCATTTTCGCGTTCACAAGCGCGGCGCGCCAGTTAGTGAGTTCACCTTCGGGGTTCTTGAAGGTGTTGAAGAGGAGTTCGGTGATGACGAGTTCCAGCACCGCATCGCCCAAAAATTCCAAGCGTTCGTTGTGGCCAAGCTCAAAATCTTTGTGTTCGTTAAGATACGAACGATGCACCATGGCTTGGCGCAGGAGATTAGGATTGCGGAACTCAATGCCTATTTTGATCGCGAATTTTTCAGCGTCTTTGCGCATATAACTTATTCTTGGATGGGATCCTTCGCCCCGCTCAGGATGACCCCGTCATCTGACGGGGTCATTTTTTCACCACGGGTGACCATATCCCGATAGATCGCGCCGAGCACCCCGTTCACAAATTTCCCCGATGACTGCCCGCCGTAGGTTTTCGCGACTTCTATCGCTTCATTGATAGCCACCTTCGGTGGCATGGCAGGGTCAAACTTCAGCTCGTAGATTCCCATGCGGAGAATGTTCCGATCAACTGCCAGGATTTTTTCAAGCGGCCAGTCCGGCGCGTACTCGGTGATGAGCGCGTCAACGCCCTCTTGATTTTCCAAAATGCCGTGCAGGAGCGTGGCCGCGAATTCCGCCTCGCTCGTGCCCGGAGCGAATTCTTTGAGGAGTGCCGCAAGCACGGTAGGTAGCGCGTCATTATTGAGACCGCGCATGTCCCGCTCGTAGAGCGCCTGCATTACTACGGAGCGGGCGGCGTGACGATTGGACATAAGGGAAAGAGCTAAAGAGCGAGAGTGCGTGTTAAACTTTCACGTGCGTGCGGCCCTTGTAGGTGCCGCAAAAGGCGCAGACAAGATGGGGCCGTACGGCCTTGCCGCATTTGGCGCACTTCGTCGTGGCGGTTGCCGAGAGCGCGAAATGCGAGGCGCGCCGTCGCACGGATGATTTGCTTCGTCGTTGATTGGGGAGTGGCATAGGGTAAAGATAAAGACGGGATTACTATAACACAGGGCCGGAAATCCATCAAGTCTCTAGAGTAAGGTAACACTCACCACGGTATCGCCTGGTTCTTTGAACCGCATGATGCGAACGCCTTGCGTGGCGCGGCCGAGGCGGGGGACGGACTTGAAGGGCAGTCGAATGACCTGTCCATTGGCGGAGATGACCACCACATCCTCCGCGGTTTCTTTTTCCGTAATTTTCATGCTGACTATTTTTCCGGTTTTTGCCGTGATGCGCATGGTTTTTATGCCGGAACCGCCGCGTCCTTGCACCTTATATTCGCCGAGCGGCGTCCGTTTGCCGAGCCCATGCTCCGACACCACAAAGACATCATAATGCGCGCCTTTTTCTTTTACATTAACCACATCCATGCCGATCATCTCATCTTTCTCGTGCAAGCGCACACCGTGGACACCCGCTGCGGTGCGGCCCATGGGGCGGACATCTTTTTCGGAGAAACGAATGGATTGACCCTGCGCCGTCACGATCATGACATCATCCGTGCCGCCTGAAGGGCGCACCCATTCCAAATGGTCGCCTTCTTTAATGCGCAACGCAATCAATCCGGAGCGGCGGACGTTCGCAAAATCCTCAATTGGCGTTTTTTTAATCACCCCGTGGCGCGTCACCATAACCAAATATTTTTGGTCAGCGAGTTTGTCCGAGGTGAAGAGCGCGGTGATTTTTTCATTCGGCGCGAGTTGCAAAAAGTTGATGGCGGCTTGGCCTTTCGCGATGCGCGATGCCTGCGGAATGTCGTACACTTTCAACTGGAACACGCGGCCGCGATTCGTGAAGAAAAACACGTCGTCGTGTGTGTTCGTGGAGCGCATAAATTCCACTTCGTCTTCTTCTTTGGTGGTGAGTCCCATCACGCCTTTGCCACCGCGCGCTTGCGTGCGGAAGGTGTCTTCTGTCACGCGTTTCAAATAACCATCTTTGGTCATGAGAACAATAACCTGCTCATTCGGCACGAGATCCTCAATGGAAAATTCTTTCACACCGCGTGCGACCACCTCGGTGCGCCGCTCATCGCCAAAGTTTTTCTTGAGTTCGCACAATTCATCTTTGATGATGCCGAGCATTTTGGCGCGTGAGGCCAACAGCGATTCCAGTTCCTTAATGAGCGCGCGTTTTTCTTTTAATTCATCATCCACTTTTTGGCGCTCCAGATTGGCGAGTTGCTGTAATCGCATTTCCAAGATAGCCACGGCCTGTATCTCGGTGAATTTGAATTTCTCCATGAGATTCACTTTCGCATGGTCACGGTCTTTTGATTTTTTGATGGTGGTTATGACCGCGTCAATTTTATCAATGGCGCGCTTGAGCCCTTCCAAAATATGGGCGCGTTGTTTGGCTTTTTCTAAATCAAATTCGGTGCGGCGGCGCACCACCACCTCGCGGTGTTTGATAAATTCCTCAAGCATCATCTTGAGGTTCAATACGCGCGGCTGAATACCATCCACGAGCGCCAGCGTGTTGAAGTGGAACGTCTCTTGGAGTTGTGTCATTTTGAAGAGACTGTTCAGCACTTTGCGTGGATAGGCGTCTTTTTTCAATTCAATGACGATGCGCACGTCGCCTTTGCTGGATTCGTCGCGCAAATCTCTGATGCCCTCTAGTTTTTTCTCGTGCACGAGATCCGCAATTTTTTCGACGAGCGTTGCTTTGTTTACCTGAAAAGGAATTTCGTTGACGATAATATCATAGGAGCCGTCTTTTTGTTCCACTATGTCTGCCTTTGCGCGCACAACGATGCCGCCGCGACCGGTGGAGTACGCCGCCTCTATATCTTTTTTGCTATAAATGATGCCGCCGGTGGGGAAGTCCGGACCCTTGACGAACTCCAACAAATCCGGTACGGATGCGTCCGGATGTTCGACGAGGTGCAGGGTGGCGTCTACCAGTTCGCTCAAGTTGTGAGGCGGAATGTTGGTGGCCATGCCGACCGCGATGCCGACGGTGCCGTTCAACAAGAGCTGGGGCACTTTGCTCGGGAGCACGATGGGTTCTTTGTGCACGCCGTCATAGTTGGGTACAAAATCTACGGTGTTTTTTTCGATATCCGCGAGTAGCTCTTCCGCGAGCGGCGTCATTTTTGCTTCCGTGTAGCGCATGGCCGCGGCAGAATCGCCGTCAAGCGAACCCCAGTTACCCTGACCATGCACCAGTGGATAGCGTAACGAAAAATCCTGCGCCATGCGGACCATGGAATCGTAGACCGCGGTATCGCCATGCGGGTGGTATTTACCTAAAATTTCACCGACAATCGCCGCGGATTTACGGAATTTCGCGGTGTGCTTCAACCCCATTTGCGACATGGCATATAAGATGCGACGATGCACGGGTTTCAATCCGTCACGCACATCCGGCAGAGCGCGCGACACAATGACGGACATCGCGTAATCCAAATACGACTCGCGCATTTCATCCACGATGGGACGCAACGTAACGGCGCCCACCGATGGCGTTGATAATTCCGATGCCGATTGTATTGGTTTTTTTGGCATAGTTATTGAGTGGTGCTCGTTGCGGTAGTGGTTGTTGCGACCGCGGTGTCAGACGCAGTTTTTAGACGATTTTTGAGCAGGTCCATGAGCGCTTCTTTTTGAGTTTCTTCCGCAACGCGTTTGGCTTGATTACCCGTGATACGCGCAATGGTCGCATCGGCCTCCACGCGCACTTGTTCCCACGCGCGGGCGGTGTCGTCAAGGACGCGCGCGCGCGACGGTGCGCCACGGAAAAGTCCGCCGAGCCCCATCACCCAAAATGATCCAATAAGCACGGCAAAACCAACGACGCCGATCCAGAGTATCACATGATGGTGTCGTGGCGGGGTAGGTTGCTGAACCATATTACGCGCTTGCTAATACTATTATATCCATATCTTCTTCCGGCAATTTTGATTCTACGATGATGGCTTTTGGTTGCGGCGCGCCGTTTTCATGCCCAATCTCTTTCAAAAATGGCTCCACGGGCGCCTGCTGGGGGTCATTGTTGCCGGAACGAAACGCAATCGGGATCACGGCGCGCGGTTCGAGTTCGGTCACGAGCGTTGCCGCTTTTTTTGCGTCGAGCGTTTCATGGCCGCCCACCGGCACGAGGAGCACATCTGCGGATGACAGTCGTTCAAGCGTTTTATCGTCAGGTAAATTCTTGAGCGCTCCCGCGTGGAGGATGTTCATGTTCTCAACGGAGAGTTGATAGAGGATGCCATCCGTGGTGGGAATGCCGTAAATCATGACGCCGCGCACTTCGTATTCGCCGGGAGTGTCAATGATAAACGGATTTTGTTGCAGGGTAATCGAACCCTCTTGACCGCGGGAAAACAGCGCGATATGCGGCGCGAGCGTGTTCGGAAACGAGCTTCCTTTGTCTTCTGGTTTATAGGGGTCAATGACGATATTGACATCGCCGGCATTGTCTTTGGTCTGGATTTTGACGGCCGTGCCGCCGAGGTAGTAGACGTGCATAGTGATGCATATAGTATAGGGGAAAGAGGGGTTTTCGTCAACAGGTTTGCGTCAGTATAAAAAAATTACCGCGTCCGATTGGCACAACCAATCGGACGCGGGTTTGGGTTCTATCGCTCGCATCTCCCATCGTTACACGCTGGGGTTGGCTGCGCGCATCGGTTCCCGCATCGGCCGCAGTTGTAACTGTCGGTTGGAGTGAGGGCGCAGACGCGGTCGCGGTCGATGCCGAGCACGTCTGTCATGCTGTCGCAGATGACGCAGTTGCCGTTGCACTCCTCGTCGCCGTCCCATGACCGCACGCAGTCGCTACACTGACCGTTCTGGCACTCGGAGCCACGCGGGCACAGGTTCCCGCACCCGCCGCAGTTGAATGGGTGGTTTGCGGTCAGGACGCAGATGGGATCGACGCCCATGTCGCCACAGACGATGCAGTTGCCATTGCATTCGTTACCATCCCACGAATCTCGCATGCAGTCGCTACATTGACCATTCTGGCACTCGGAGCCGTTCGGACACCGGTTCCCGCACCCTCCGCAGTTCCCGACGTCTATTGCGGTGATGACACAGTTGGTGCCACAGACGATGCAGTTGCCGTTGCACTCGTTACCGTACCGCCAATCTCGCACGCAGTCGCTACATTGACCATTCTGGCACTCGGAGCCGTGCAGACACCTGTTTCCGCATCGGCCGCAGTTGAGTGTGTCCCCTGTGGTGATGGCGCAGACGCGGTCGCGGTTGATGCCGTCGCCACAAACGATGCAGTTGCCGTTGCACTCGTTACCGGACCGCCAATCTCGCACGCAGTCGCTACATTGACCATTCTGGCACTCGGAGCCACGCGGGCACAGGTTCCCGCACCCTCCGCAGTTATAGATACTGTCCGCTGTGTTTGTACACTTGCTTTTGCAGAGTTCTTCGTTCGGATCCGGACAACGGCACGTGCCGTTCTGGCACTCGGAGCCACGCGGGCACAGGTTCCCGCACCCGCCGCAGTTGTCATCGTTCGTTGCAAGGTTGGTGCAGAATCCATTGCAGTTTACCCAACCCTCTACGCAGATGCACTGGCTGTTGTGGCATCTCTGACCTTCGAAACAGGAGTTCCCGCATTCCCCACAGTTCCCGTTATCGCTCGTGAGGTCGAATCCCTCATCAACCTCCATGTCGCAGTCGTCGTCCTGCTCGTTGCATTCCTCACTGCGTTCGGGATTCACGGTGTCGGTGGAATCATCGCAGTCATCTCCGCCGCAAACGCGGGGGGCGTGACCGTCTTCATCGCCGTCGAATGGCGCGAACGCGCAGGTGTGGGTTACCTCATCGCAGGTGCCTGTTTGGCACGGATCATCTGGCACACATTCATCGTCTCCTCGGCATATGGGCGGTGCCACACAGCCTCCTTCGGCTGGTTGGCAGTTCTTGCCTGCATCACATCGTGCGTGGATCGCTGGGTTCGTACACGCGTTGTTCGCGCACAGGTCTTCTGTGCAGTCAATCTGATCCGCACAGTTTGGTGGTGTACCGGGCTGGCACGCGCAGTTGCACGTTTCGGTGCCGTTGCAGAAGTTACCGTCATTGCATTCTGCGTCCGAGACGCAGGCGCAGACGAGGCCTTCACCTTCACCTTCGGCGGCCGGCCCCTCATCATCGGCATCTTCTCTCTCGCTTTCGGAGATGGACCCCTCACCCTCACCCTCGGCACTTTTTCCTTCCGCCACACCACCGGGGTCGGATTTCGATTCCTCCATGCACGCGGGGAGAAGGCCCCACAGGGCCGCGCAAAGAACATGCTTAGACATCGGTTTTCCTCCTTCAAGATGAACCGTTTTCGACTAGCTTTTGTTTCTTGCTACCTATCATTGTAGCATGCAAGTAAATCACATTGAGCGGGAGTTGTCAAGTATAAAAAAATTCTGGTTTACGGCCACTCTGGCGAGGAGGACTGTATAGCCGCTTGACAAACAGAGCGTCTTTGGTATAGTATCCGAGGCAGCATCAACTCACACCGGAGGATGGTCATGGGAAAGAAAAAGGTGGTGGTTCCGAGGCCGTTCCACGAGGTCGCGTTCGAGATTCTGGAAGGAGGCAGGGAGTCGGAGGGGTACAAGAAGCTCGATGAGTGGGTCAGCTACGGCCAGTACGTGACCCTCGTCGTCGCGTATCTCTTGACCCGTTGCGTCGTGCCGGAGGAGGCCCAGCCGCGCATCGTGCTGGCGCTCATCGCCGCTTCGAAGAAGGCGCTCTTGGAGAACGCTGAGGTGGGCACGGCGGTCGCGTTCGCGCTCACGCACTTCAAGCCCGGCAAGAAGGGCTTGAAGGAGCTCGAGAAGCTGCTCTTGGCAGAGTATCTCGTGACCGAGGAGGACTCGGACGAGGCGAACGGGCTCGAGGAGCTCTTCTATGCACTGGAGCTGGAGGTGCCCGAGCGGCCGGAGAAGTAGGCCGGCGCCACCAGAAAGCGACGCGTGTTCAGGGAGCATCCGCTCATGCGGCGGATTGCTCCCTTTTTTATTACCTCTCCAGCCCCCTCTTGATTTTTTTCAGCCCTTCCTATACTATACGCATACCTCTATAACCGGCCGCTTAATGGCCGAACCTCCTTGGTCAGGGGAGGATAATATTCATTCTTAACTTATGACCGCTATAATCGCGAAAGAAGCCGAGGATTCAGTATTCAAACAACTCCTACAGCAGTATTTTAAGAATGCTCCGAAGACAGGCGATGTCGTGCAGGGCGTCGTGCTTTCGGTTTTAAATTCCGAAATCCGTATTGAAATTGGCGGCACGATGGTGGGCGTGGTGCGCGGCCGCGAATTGGCGTCCGGCGCGCCAGCCGACTTGAAAGTCGGCGACACGGTAGAGGCCACGGTGATGGACGAAGAAAACGAAAACGGCGAGGTGGAATTGTCATTCCGCGCGGCCGGTTTTTTGCGCGCGTGGGATCACGCCGAAGAGCTCGTGAGGAGTCAAGAAATTATCGAGGTAAAAGTGACGGATGCCAATAAGGGCGGCCTGATGATTACGTTTGGTCCGCTGGCCGGTTTTTTGCCGGTTTCGCAATTGTCTCCGGAGAACTATCCGCGCGTGCCCGGCGGCGACAAAACAAAAATTCTTGAGCATCTGCGTAAATTCGCCGGTAAAACTATGCGCGTAAAGATGATGGACGCGGCGGAAAAGGATGAAAAGCTCATCGTCTCTGAAAAATTGGTATGGGAAGATGAACAGAAGGATGTGCTTGGCAAGTATAAGGTGGGCGATATAATTGAGGGAAAGGTGAGCGCGCTTACCGCCTTTGGTTCTTTTATGGAATTTGGCGATGGGTTGGAAGGGCTGATTCACATCTCTGAAATTGCGTGGCAGCGCATTGACCATCCGCGCGACATCTTAAAAGTGGGCGATCCGATACGGGCGCAGATTATTCAAGTTGACGGCTCCAAAATTTTCTTGTCCGTGAAGCGGCTTATGGAGGACCCGTGGAAGACGGTGAAGGAGCGTTACGCGATAGGACAGATGGTGCAGGGCCGCGTGATTAAAGCGAATCCGTTTGGATTATTTGTGGAGCTTGACCCGCAAATTCACGGGCTCGCGCACATTTCAGATCTTTCCGACGAGCCGGTTAAGGATATTGCCGAGTGCGCGAAGGTGGGCGAAGTGACGGAGTTTGAAGTTGTCTCTATTGAACCGGCCGCGCATCGTCTTGGGTTGCGCAAGGCGGGGTTGAAGCCGCGTGTCGTTGAGAAACCTGAAGAGGTGGAGAAGCTCGCGGAGGTAGTGCTGGTGGACGAGGAGAAACCCGCCGAGGAAGCGCCAGTTGATACAGAAAAAACAAACGAATAATTATGGCTACGACTGAAAAGAAACCTCGCGACGAGGAGGGCGTCAAACAATTCATAAAAAATTTTTTGCTCGTCTTCTTTGGGTTGCTCGTGATTGCGGCGGGTATCAGTTCTGCCAATGTGTTTGGCGACAAGCCGGAAGAGGTGGGTATCACCAAAGTGGCGCAGGAGGTGCAGGCTGGTGAGGTGAAACAGCTCCTCGTGCGCGGCAATATTGTGGAAGTGGTTTTGAAGGATGACAAGCGCCAAGAGATGCGGAAAGAACCGGATGGGTCAATAGTTGAGCTGTTGAAAAATTACGGAGTAACCGCTGAGCAGTTAGCGCTCGTTGATGTGCGCGTGGAAGGACAAAAAGGGCTTCGGTATGTTGCGTCATTGGTCCTGCCGTTCGCGGTGCCGCTTCTTCTGATTGGTCTCGTGATGTGGTATATGGCGCGCCAGATGCAGGGCGCGTCCAACAAGGCGTTCATGTTCGGTCAGAGCACGGCGCGTGTCATCAAGGAGGAGGGCGGCGAGCGCACTACCTTTAAAGAGGTGGCGGGATTGCACGAGGCCAAACAGGAACTTGAGGAGGTAGTTGAATTTTTGAAACAGCCGAAAAAATTTGCCGATGCCGGCGCGAAGATTCCCAAAGGTGTGCTGTTGCTTGGTCCGCCGGGCACCGGGAAAACGCTTTTGGCGCGCGCGGTGTCCGGTGAGGCAGAGGTGCCGTTTTTCCACATGTCTGGTTCGGAGTTTGTGGAGATGTTTGTCGGTGTGGGCGCTTCGCGCGTGCGCGATCTCTTCACTAAAGCAAAGAAGGCCGCTCCCGCCATTGTGTTTATTGATGAAATTGACGCAGTGGGTCGCCGACGCGGCACCGGTCTTGGCGGCTCGCACGACGAGCGCGAACAGACCCTCAATCAGATTCTCGTGGAGATGGACGGATTTGACCCGCACATTGGTGTCATTGTAATCGCGGCAACCAACCGTCCGGACGTTTTGGATCCCGCGCTTTTGCGGCCGGGCCGGTTTGATCGCCGTGTGACTCTTGATTTTCCGGATATTAAAGAGCGTGAGGAAATTTTGAAAGTTCACGCTAAGAATAAGCATTTCGCCAAAGAAGTATCATTCCGCAAGGTTGCCGAGCGCACACCCGGTTTCACCGGTGCTGATTTGGCGAACTTGTTGAATGAAGCGGCCATTCTTTCGGTGCGTCGCGGTAAAAAAGTGGTGGAAGAGTCGGAGGTGTTTGAGAGCGTGGAAAAAGTGTTGCTCGGGCCGGAACGCAAGAGTCGCATTATTTCAGAAAAGGAACGAAAAATCACTGCGTATCATGAGGCGGGTCACGCGTTGTGCGCCCACTTTTTGCCGAACTCGGATCCGGTGCGCAAGGTGTCTATTATCGCGCGCGGCCGCGCTGGCGGTTATACCCTCAAGATGCCAACGGAAGACAAGCACTATCATTCGCGCGCCGATTTTCTGGACGATCTCGTGGTGGCGCTCGGCGGATATGTTGCGGAAGAGACGATTTTTGGCAGGGACGAGGTGTCCACCGGACCATCGAGTGATTTGCGCCATGCCACGCAACTTGCGCGCCAGATGGTAACGCAGTTTGGCATGAGCGACGCGCTCGGACCGCGCACTTTCGGCGAACAAGATGAACTGATTTTTCTTGGCAAAGAAATTCACGAACAGCGCGATTACAGCGAGAAGACCGCGGAGCTGATTGACGCAGAAGTATCGAAACTCATTAAAGATGCCAAGCATCGCGCTGAAAAACTACTCAAAGACAAGCACGAGGTGATGGAGCGCGTGGTTCTTGTGTTGCTTGAAAAAGAAACGCTGGAGCAGGAGGAGTTTCGGGTATTGGTGGAAGGGAAACCGGACATTCAGGAAGAAGAAACAAGCGCACCCGCTCCCGCGCTCACATAAGTATACACACCCCGGCATCTGTCGGGGTGTGTTGTTGATGGACGATTTGTTTGCTATACTATACACGAACGGAGAGGATTTTATTTATATATGAAAGCAGAAACCTACACCGAGGCGCTTCAGCACGCGTGGCGCGTGACATGGCACCACAAACGACTGTGGGCGCTGGGATTGCTCGCCGCGTTTATTGGATCCGCAGGCGTGCTGGAATTTGTGGCAAAGTTTTATTATACCGTGCTCGGCGAGCGGAGCGAGGTGTTGAGCGATAGTTTAAAGGCCGCAGTGAGCGTTGATGTCACTACGCTGGGTTGGGTGTTTTCGGTAGTGCTTGTGGTGGTGACCATAGGGGTTTTTGCATTATTCGTGGCGATTTTTGTGAGCGCGCAGGGAGGACTGGTGTACGCGGTGGAACAGGCGGAAACACAGCATACGTTGAATATCGCGTCCCTCTTTAATCATGGCCGCGCGCGGTTAGGGAGGCTGTTTGTGTTCAATTTTGTCAAAGCGATTCTCGTGGTGGCGCTCTTGTATCTTTCGAGTCTTATGGCGCAATCGCTCCGGGTATCAGATGCGCCATGGTGGTACGACGCGCTCTTTTTGCTGGGCAGTGTTGTGATTATCGTGGCAGGATTGACGGTCTCGCTTATCGCTATTTACGCGGTGTGTTACGTCTCTCTCCATAACAAATCGTTGAAGACGGCGTTTTTGGATGCGTGGGCGCTGTTTGTTGACCATTGGCTCGTGTCTCTTGAGATGGCAGTGATTTTGTTTGTGGTCGGGGTGGCGGCGAGCCTCCTTGCGGTTGCCGGTTTGTTGTTGCTGGCAACCCCCGTCTTTGTTGCGCTCGTGGCCGCTCTTGTGACCGGGCAATCGAGTATCATTGTGTTCGGGATTGCGTTGGGGTTTGCGTTGCTTGTTGCATGGGCGCTGTGGCTCGCCGCGGTGTACACCACCTTTGTCATGAGCGCGTGGACGGTGCTCTTTATGCAGATGTCGCGTCACGGGTTCTCAAGCAGAATGTTGCATTGGATTAAATCGTACAAGTAATCTATGGGTTTGAACATTGGTTTTTCTACCGCGGCCGACGCGCTGCAAAAAAAATTACAGCAGGTGGGCGTCAAACAGCGCGAACAGGCGACCGAAACGGTAGCCGCGCAGAGCGGATTTCCGTATATTGATTTGACGCATTTTCCGGTTACTCAAGAGGCGCTCTTGGTGGTGCCGGAGGAGCAGGCGCTAAAAATAAAAACGTTTTGTTTCTTTAGCACGGCCGAGGAATTTCGGCTGGCGTCATTGAATCCGGCTGACAAAGCGGCGGCCGACCTCATGCATCAGATTGAGGAGCGCCTGCACGCGAAAGGAGCGCTGTATCAAATTTCCGATGAGAGTTTCCGCGTAGTCATGGAACGCTATAAGACCCTGCCGAAGATTTTGGAATTCCATGACCAGGTGAGTATTTCTGAAGAATCCGTCAAGCAGTATCGCGCGGCAATCAATGATAAAGAGCAATTGCAAAAAATACTGGGCGAGGCATCCATCACGGACGTGGTGGCCATTGTAACCGCGGCCGCCTTGCAGATGAAATCATCGGACATCCATATTGAAGCGGAGGAAAAGGGAATCGAGTTTCGGTTGCGTATTGATGGTATTCTTCAAGAGGTTGCCATGATTCCAAAAGAACGCTGGAAGCAAATGATTTCACGGTTCAAATTGGTGGGTGGTTTGAAATTGAATGTTGATACGGTGCCGCAAGACGGGCGGTTTACTATTGTGGAAGAGGGAAAAAAGATTGATGTGCGTCTTTCCACCTTGCCGACAGTGTACGGCGAAAGCGTCGTGATGCGTATTTTGAAACCGCTTGCGAATGTGGAATTTGAGGGGCTGGGTATTCGCGGCAACGTGTTCGAAAAGTTGAAGGAGCAGATTACGCGGCCGAACGGCATGATTATCACCACTGGCCCCACTGGCTCTGGAAAAACCACTACGCTCTATTCCATTTTGACTAAGTTGAACAAGCCCGGAGTGAAGATTATTACGTTGGAAGACCCGGTTGAGTATAAAATGGAGGGGATCAACCAAAGTCAGGTTGACCCGTCAAAAGATTATACGTTTGCGAAGGGTTTGAAATCTCTCTTGCGGCAAGACCCGGATATTTGCATGGTGGGTGAAATTCGCGAACTTGAAACGGCGGAGATTGCGATTCAAGCGGCGCTCACTGGCCACTTGCTCATTTCTACCATCCACACGAACAGCGCGGCCGGCGCCATTCCACGATTCTTGGCGATGGGAGTTAAACCGTTCATGCTCGCGCCCGCGCTCAATGCGATCGTCGGTCAGCGCCTGCTTCGTAAATTGTGTGAGAAATGCAAAAAACCCATACAACTTGATGAGGCGAAAACCAAGAAAGTGCAAGAAATTATGGGTACGCTCTCTCCAGTATCAGGCACGACGTTTGATAGCGCAAAGGCAACGTGGTTTGGTCCCGGCGGATGCGAGGCCTGCAACAATGGGTATAAAGGGCGCGTGGGTATTTACGAGGTGCTTATTACGAACAAAGAAATCGAGAAGGCGATATTGGCGGAAAAGGTGTCCGAATATGACATTCAAGATATTGGCGTCAAGAACGGCATGGTGACCATGGCGCAGGATGGGATTTTGAAAGCGGCGGACGGGATTACGAGTTTAGAGGAAGTGTTCCGCATCATAGAATAATATGCCACCTAAAAAACGCGGTGCTCCGCCGCCGGTTGCGATAAAAACTCCCTCAATTAAATTCTACCGCAACATCGCGGTAACGTTTTTGGTATTAACGGTGGCACTCCTGCTCGCGGTGGCGTACATGTCCGTGAAAAAAGTGACGATTCGCGTGGTCGCACAGCCGGTGACGATTCAGGCAAGCGCGCAGGCGCGTGTGGGTGAGCAGGCGGAGGATATGCCGCACCTCACAGGCGCTACCGGACGTTTTGATGTTGAGCTCTCCCGTGATTTCCAGCCAACCGGCACAAAAGAAAAAGAGGTGCAGGCAACGGGGAAGGTGGTTATTAAAAACACGACGAATAAAAATCAGCCGCTCGTGGCGACCACGCGTCTTTTGGCGCCCGATGGCGTGCTCTATCGTTTGAAAAACACAGTAACCGTTCCAGCAGGCGGACAGATAGAGGCGGATATTTATGCGGACAAAGCGGGTAAGGCAAGTGAGCGCCCCGTCGTGGAGACCGAAGTAGATAAAGTGGAACGGCTCACCATTCCTGGTCTGTTCGAGCCTCTGCAAGCAAAGATTTATGCCATCTTGAGCGTGCCGGTATCGGGCGGCGTGCAAAAGGTGGGCGTCGTGAGTGAAGGAGATATTAAAAAAGCAAAAGACGAACTCCGCGCGGCGGCGCTCGCCGAAGGACAGCGGTTATTGGTGGCGCGCGAGAAGGCGAGTGATGTGTTGGGATACGCGGGCGCCATCCAGACAATTACGTTTGAGACAATCGGCACTGATCAGAAAGAGGTCTCCGCGTTTACGGTGAAGGCAACCGCCGCGGTGGTGGGCGCGCTTTATAACAAAGATGAAGCGGTACAGTTGGTGAACAATCGTCTGCAGGACAAAGTGGCGCGCCAGCCCGTGAAATTGGCGCTCGGCGAGGCGTTCCCCGAAG
>JBBTXJ010000024.1:0-5402 GCA_038062335.1 Patescibacteria group bacterium
CGTTGCCGTGTATCAGATAGACCGCCGACCCGCTGCCTTTCGCCAGAAAGACGCGCGCTTTGCCCAGACCGAGTTCCGCGGTCACTTCAGGATGCGCGTCAAGTACGCGATAGAGCAAGTTTATTTTTCCGCCGCCAAAGACATCCGGTTTTGGTTGCTGGACGAGCTGGGCGTTTGCCGTTGGCGTGATAAGCAAAGAAGATAGGATGATGCCTACCATTATGCAATGCGCCAGTTGGGATTTGCGGTGATTTTTTTCCATGACGTGAAATTTTTGCGCCGGGCGTTGAAATAACCGGCCACGGCAATCATCGGCGCGTTGTCCACCGTAGCAAAAAGCGGCGGCATGGTCAAAAAAGCTTCGGGATAGTCTGTGGATACCGCCTCCGCGAGCGCCGCGCGTAAGTGCCGATTTGCCGCGACGCCGCCACCTAATAAGACGGATCGCGGGCGGTATTCTTTCGCCGCGCGGATTGTTTTTGCGACAAGCACATCCACGATGGCTTGTTCAAACGAGGCGGAGAAGTCCGCAGGCGAGTACTTTTTATGATCACGTAACCAATACAGCGCCGCAGTTTTGAGACCGGCGAAACTAAAGTCGAAATCTTTTGAATTAATCATGGGACGGGGGAAGGGGATTGCGTGCGGGTCTCCGCTCTCCGCGGCCTGCGAAATTTTCGGTCCGCCCGGGTACTCAAAACCGAGCAGTTTTCCGACTTTATCAAACGCCTCGCCGGCGGCATCGTCGCGCGTTTTGCCGATGAGTTTATATGTTCCATGATCGCGCATCAAGATGAGTTCCGTGTGACCGCCGGACACCACAAGCGCCAAAGCTGGAAATTTGATTCCTGCGCCTTCGGCTAGCCAATTCCCATAAATATGCCCCTCTATATGATTCACGGCCACCAGCGGCACATCCCATGCATAAGAGAGAGACGCGGCCGTCTGCACGCCCACCATGAGCGCGGTGATGAGCCCGGGCCCGGCGGTGACCGCGATTACATCGGGCCTGTCACCAGCAAGCGCCTCGGAAACCAGCGGCATAATCAGCTCCGCGTGCGCCCGTGCGGCCACCTCCGGCACCACGCCGCCGTACTTTTTATGAAGGTCAATCTGCGAACTTCGGAACTCCCGAATAACCGTAAAACGCCCGCGTTTTGCCTCTATCAAGGCCGTGGCCGTGTCGTCGCAACTGGTTTCGATACCAAGTATTTTCATGGCCTATGGGGTCTGTCGCCGACAGGCCCACTATGCTACGCCCTTGACACGAGTATAGCAAGTATGGTGAAGTATAAGCCATCCCTGTGGATTACCCGCTTGCTTTATTTGAAGCAAGGGGGTACGCTGGGTGTAGGTATTTATTCAATTATTCAATAACGTCATCCTGGATCCCCAGAATGACAGCATCCAATTTTATGCCACGAACAGCAAATGCGGCGTTCATGAAGCCGCTCCAGCCGTCAGCCGCGCTTGCGGCCATCGTAGGTTCCACACCACTCTCACGCGGTGAAGTGGTCAAAAAACTGTGGGCCTACATCAAGAAGAATAATTTACAGAATCCGGCGAACAAGCGCAACATCATCGCCGACGACAAATTGCGCCCGGTCTTTGGGGGCAAAGGCGAAGTGAACATGTTTGAGATGACGAAGTTGGTATCAGGACATTTGTCATAATTTGCCTGTCGAAGGGCAATGCTAATCCATATGGAAAACATTGGATATTGTGTGAAGTGCCGCGACAAGCGGGAGATGAAGGGCGCCCAGGAAGTAACGATGCCGGGCAAGGGCGGTTCAACCCGTCGCGCCATGAAAGGCAACTGCAGTACCTGCAGTACGGGCATGTACAAAATTTTGCCGAAAGCATAATGCCTTGAAACAAAAAATCCCACGACACGTCGTGGGATTTTTTGTTGGTGACCCCACCGGGAGTTGAACCCGGCTTTTCGGGATGAAAACCCGATATCCTAGCCGATAGATGATGGGGCCTAATTCGGTATATAGCATAGCGTATTTTTCGTACCCTGTCAATTGTGGTATACTATCCTCATCTCATTTCTATTCCCAACACTATGCCAAACGATCCACTGCTCGCCGAAAACATTATCACCACGCTCGGGTTGCAGGATATGCCCGATGACGAGAAAGCTAAATTGGTTGACCGCATTTTGGATGTGGTGCAGAAGCGCATCATGTTGCGGCTCACGGAGCTCCTCGCAACTGAAGATGATGCGGTTGTCGGCGAACTTGCGAACGACCCCCAGCGCCTGTTCGCGTTTTTGCAAACCAAAATGCCGAATTTTAATAAAATTCTTGAAGACGAAATAGTGGGCGTGAAGAAAGAATTGCTTGAGAGCGCCTCACTCTAATATGTCACGCGGCACAGAACAATCATTCCCCGGGTCTGCAGGCGATGACGCGCGGAAAACGCAGCCGGATTTAAAATTAGTGCCACCGCTTTTGGAAGATGGTGATCTTCCAGATGAACCGGATTTGAATCCGGAAGCATTAGCGCGTGCTAAGGCGACACCTGAAAGTTTAATTGACTCTCCCTATCTCCGCGCCGCGCGCAATCAGCTCGTGTCCGCGTGGGCGGATGTGCGCAAATACGAACACGGGTTAACTGGCGCGGTGCGCGGTATTGTCGCTCGAAAAAGTAAGGAAACCGTGCAGGCTCGCTATGACGCGGCATCGCACGCGTACCAGCAGGCGCTCCGCGAGCAGGCACAGGAGGTGGAGCGCGAATTCGGCGTCATTGAAAAAGCAAAGGCGCTGGTGTCTGCCATGGAAGAACTCACCGACGAGCGCGCAGAACGTGTATTGGCAGACATGAAAAATGAGAATTCTCATAAACTGTATCAACTCTGGCAGAAGATGGGCGAGTTGAATGTGGGAAATATTGAGGCGGTGAAAAATATATTGGCACAGCAGGAAGACGATGGTGTGTGGAAAGGAAAAGCGAAAATGGTGGGGCGATTTATTGCGCGCGGCATGAGTTTGCGGAGCGCCGTGGGCGCGGCCATGGTTGGGTCTGGATTTGTAGCAGCCTATGCGGGATGGCGCATGGCATCGGGCGCGGCGAGCGGTGTTGGTACGTACACGCTGATGCGCGAAGGAATGAGCGCGGGCTCTCGTGAATTGCTCGCGGGGAGCGAATCTAAGGTGCGGCGCGAGTACGGCGAAGCCGAATTGGCGAGCATGGATGATAAAGACCTTGGCGAGCTGATGCAAGCATACGGCGCGCGTTTGGGATTTCATGGAGAGAAATTGAGCGGGAATACGCGGTTCGAGCGTGTGAAGAACGCGTTTTTGTCGCGGTTAGAATTAGTGCACGAAAATGTGGAAGAAAGGATTGATACAGGATGGAGCGAGGAGCCGCGCACACCCGAAGCGAAAGAAAAACTCGAAGCGATGTTGGAGAAAAAGGATGCGATGCTTGAGCGGCTTGAGGGACTATCCAAAAAGGTTGAAGAAGAATTGGCAACCAAAGAAAAAGAAGACCGCCGTCAGCGATTGATTGCGGCCGCCAGCGCGCTCGCGGTGAGCGGCGCCATTATGTATTGGCGTGGTGGCGCGGTACCTGAAGCATCTACTCCGCCTCCGGCTGAAGTCGCTCATGCGGCAACGGCAGAAGCGAGTAGTGTTGCGGCAGAAGCGGCGCCATCGCCTGCGGAATTGCCTCACGGTGTCGCTGGTGTGTATGAAATAAAATCAGGACAGGGATTATTGCACGCGGCAAATGAATTCCAAAAAGCTCAGCACGATGAGATTGTCGCGGGCATTAAGACACAGCATCCGGAGTGGTTTGCAAAAGGCGAGGATTCCGCGTTACATCGTTGGCGCATGGAGCAGGTACGGGATCATGGTGGTTCTATTGGCCCAGACGGAGAAAAATTAACTGAAATATTGCACGCGGGCGCAAAAATTCAGCTTGAATTTGATGAGCATGGCTATCCGCAGATCACCACCGTGGAAGACACAAAACTGGTCAGTCAGTATGAGCAGGCGCAATTTCGGCCGCGTGTTGACGTCGCGCCGGCATCAAAACCGGATTACGGTTTTGAAAAGTGGACGGATGATCGCCCTATTCGGTTCAGCGAGCCGGGAACGCATGGTGAGATTGTTGCGCATCAGATTGATGGAAGCGGCGAACTCGGGGTGGAGATTCGTGGTGGATATGCCGATGACCGGCCAATACTTCGATTTCTTGACCCCGAATACAAAGAATCATTGTCGAAGCACTTCGGATTAGAAAGAGACGAGGCTGCTATGGATATGCTCGAACAGGAGGCGCGAAAGGCGGTTAAGGAATACGCGCTACGGGAAGCGGCATTGGCACATCTGAACGAGCAGTCCATGGGCAATTCAGGTATAGCCGATGTATTAAGGAGAGACATGTACAATATTGTGGACTCAGCGAATAAAAAGTTTGGTGACGCACAGGTATTTCGGTCGGTGAGTTTGCCGCCGGAGGAGGCAGGCGCGGCAGGTGGCGCGCCGTCCGCTGGAAGCGCCGATGCTGACTTTAGAGAATTGGAGAATATCGCAGAGGGGAAAACGGCGGCGTCGCACAGTATCGTTGAATTATTAAAGCGACAGGCTGAATTGGATCCGGCCACCGTGAATCCGGCGGATTTGAAGTTTCCGACTGATTGGACATCGTCACAAGTTGAGGCCGCGCGGCGTGTCGTTACGTATCATCAAGAGATAGTGCGCGCGTTTGAGAAACAGTTTGGCGTGTATGAGAGCGAGCATGCGGGCGATCCTCTGCTTGAGAAATTGCGTGAGAAGCTCGGCATTGCAAAAACTGAAGCATTGACCGATGGAGAATATTCTGTCCATGATATGTTGAAGCGCATGTTTGAAAACAATCCGGGTAATATTCCGACAGTGACATTCGCGTCGGGCACGTCCACGATAGAAGGAAGCGCGCGGGCAGAGGCGGGGAGTGTTTTTAATGAGTGGTTGAAGGCGGAAAAATAAGAATAGCAGGCATCGTACTATGTCGCGACGCGCGCGCAATGGCATTGGATTTCTTCTGATAACGCTCCTGTGGGGAGCGTTAGTTTTTGTAGTTGGCTGGCACGGCAATTTTCCATTGAACGATGACTGGGTGCACGCGTGGTCGGTAAAAAATTTGTTGGATGGCGGAGGATTGCGTTTGCTTCCGTACGCCGGGCCGTTGTTGTATGTTCAGGTTTTGCTCGGCGCGGCGGCATCGGCGGTGTTTGGATTTTCATTCGTAACATTGCGTTTTGTGACACTCGCCTCTGCGCTTGTGGCGCTTTGGTCTTTGTGGTGGTTGTTGCGTCAGAGGATGGTGCCGGCAAAAAATGCGTTTTTGGTAGTAGCGGTGCTCGCGGTAAATCCGTGGTTCGTGAATTTGTCGTTCACGTTCATGACCGC
>JBBTXJ010000025.1:0-1624 GCA_038062335.1 Patescibacteria group bacterium
GGCATGTCACCGCTTTTGACGCCGCTGGTGTCAATCGTCGCCACACCCTTCGCCGCATCATAACGCACGGTCGCGCCCATCGCTTCAAGAATATCCAACAATAATCGCACATCATCAATGGCGGGAACCCGAGAAATAACAATCTCCTCTTCGGAGAGGAGCGATGCGGCAATCACTTTCAGAGCATGATTTTTTGCGCCGTCCACCGTGATGGTTCCGGCGATCGGCTGTTGACCGATAATACGAAATTGCGCCATACTATCGAACAGTATGAGGAATCAGTATGCGTACTATACCCTATCTCCGGTAACTCTGCAACCATGAATCGAACTCTCCGCCATCTTCTCTTCGCCGTCTTCATTCTTTTTTTTGTGGCGACCAGCGCCACCATTCTTGCGTATGCGTCAGGATATCGCGTCACGCGGCGCGGAGATGTAGTGAAAACGGGCATCTTGTCGGTGAACGGCAGACCGAAAGACGCGCGCGTCCTGATAAATAAAAAACCCGTCGCCACTGCATTGCCATTCCGTGTCATACACCTCATCCCTGGCTCCTATCAGGTGCGCGTGGAAAAAGATGGGTATCACGCGTGGGAGAAAACACTGTCCGTCTATCCGCACGAAACCACGTTTGCCACCGAACTCACGCTCTGGCGTGCGACAGAACCAACACCTCGTGCGGCGCCATTACCGGATAAAAAACGACTATTTATACCGGTTCCTCCTGAAGTTGCGGTACTGATGCCTCCGAACGCGTCACTCGTTGTGCTGGGAGCCGAAGAACGAATATTTTTAATATGGGATCGCACCGGCGGTGGAATGTTTCTCGCTACGCAACCTTTTGATACACAACCGCGCCCGCTTCCTTCCACCGCGTCAGAGCAACCATCCGTGGCGTGGAATCCCGATACCAAACAATGGCTCATCGCGACAAAAAGCGAACTGTGGTTAGTCGGCACCGATGGCGCGGCGTCACTCATTGAACGCACGAGTGTGCCGATTCACACCGCGCAATTCCTCGGCGATCGGCCGTATATTCTGGTGCATCGCGGCGCCGTAGTACACATTATGGAATTGGATGACCGCGACCAGCGCAGTGTAGTGACGGTTGCAACGGGCACGAGCATTCGCGCTGTTGCGGTGAACGCCGCGATAACTGAAGTGGTCTTTACGGATGATGCGGGTGTGTGGACGGTAGAGATACGATAATTTTGACTTAAACGCTTGAAACGATTAAAATTCAAGGTCAGGGACTCCGCCAGTTTTTGATTACCTTATTCATTAACCTCTCCCTAGCTTGATGGGTTGGAAGGAGTGAATGTGGGAGGTTATCTGTCTCTCAACAACAACCAACTCACCTCGCTTGAGGGGTTGGAAGGAGTGAGTATGGGAGGTGGTCTGTATCTCAACGACAATCCCGCAACAGAAATTCCCGCAGGATTGAATATCAATGGTGAAATACGCGTTTACAAAAACCAAACCGCGCTTGGAGAAGATATTGAGAGAAAGTATCCGAGAAAATTAAAATTCTACTCATAACCTTATGTCCCCCCCCTTCTCATCACTCGAGAATCCATTTGAAAAACCCCGAAAACGGAATCCGGATGATGCGGAATTGGTGGGGA
>JBBTXJ010000026.1:0-3442 GCA_038062335.1 Patescibacteria group bacterium
ACAAGAACGCGATGATTTGCGCGGACTCATCGCGGCTACGCTTTCTGAATTACGCAAAGAACTATTCGTTATGCCACGGCTACTTGCGCCGATTGCCGAGGCAACGCTTGCGCCGCCGCGTCACGTGGGATTGTTGCCCGGGACGCTGGTGGCCACCTCCTTGCACACCGCGCACGGGATTATGATTGATACCGTCACCGGCGCCACGCGCGAAATTTCCACGCCCGCCCCACTTACCAACGCCGCATACGAAAACGGCGCGCTGGTGTGGCAACAGGGAAACCAGCTCCTTGCGATGGACAAAGACGGCGCCACGAAACCCATCTTTGAACAACTCGGCGCGGGTCGCGATTACACTATCTTTAATAAGCGGCTTTATATCCTCGTGCCTGACAAAGAACAAATCATCGCGCACGCGCCACGAGCAGACGGTTTTGCCGCCGCGGGCGCCTCATGGATTACTGAAAACACCGTCCTTCCCTTTGACGCGCAATTGGTAACCTCCGACGGCGACCTCTATGTGTTCAGTAGTGGCGGCTCGGTGATACGATTCCGTCGCGGTAAATCAATTGACTTCAATTTCATCCCCATTGACCCATCACTCACCAGTATCAAACAAGTATGGACCAGCGAAACTACGAAATTTCTGTACGTGCTTGATGTGACCCAAGCGCGGCTCATCGTGTTTGATAAAGAAGGGCGGCTGAAAGCGCAGTATCGCGCCGACGCCTTCCCCACCGCGAGCGATTTTGTGGTGGACGAGGCAACCAAACGCGCGTACGTGGTGGCGAACGAGGGTGTATGGGAATTTGAGTTGGCACATCTCGAACAATAATAAAACCGCCGCGGAATCGCCGGGCGGTTTTATTATTTATGAGAGGGTCACTTTTCCACCTGCCTCTTCAAGCTTTTTCTTGATCTCTTCCGCTTCTTCTTTCTTTACGCTCTCTTTAATAACGCTCGGCGCTTTGTCCACCAAGCCCTTGGCATCGGCCAAGCCAAGACCGGTCACTTCTTTGACGGCCTTGATAACCGAAATTTTGTTAGCGCCAATTTCGGTAAGCTCAACTTTAAATTCGGTCTTCTCTTCCACTGCTGCAACGCCTTCGCCGGCTGCAGGCCCAGCCATCATCATGGCCGGTGCCGCGGCAGACACGCCGAATTTCTCCTCCAACACTTTCACCAGTTCCGCCAAATCCAACACGCTCATTTTTTCAATCTCTGAAACGAGCGACTTGAATTTCTCCGGAACTTCTACGATTTTTTGTTCGTCTGACATATAATTATGATTTATGTACTCTAATACCATCTAACACTCGTACCAAACCGCGCAGGTTGCCGGCGAGCACGTTCACAAATCCTGAAACGGGCGCGTTCATGGAACCCACGAGCTTTGCCAAGAGTTCTTGCTTGCTCGGTAAGAGCGCGAGCTCTTTTATCTTAGCCGCGGAAACGAAATGCCGCTCCAAAATACCGCCGATCATTTTCACCATGCTATGTGTTTTGCCGAATTTGTGGAGTAAACGCGCCGGCGCTACCTCGTCGCCGTAGCCGAAAAGCGTTAATACCTCACCGCCAAAACTCCGCGGTGAAACATCAGTGAGACCGGCATCCGTTGTCGCCTTTTCAAGCAACGTTTTCTTTGCCACCATGATGCCCATCTGTTCCGCGCGCGCCTGTTTGCGGAGCGCTTCGGCCTCTTTAACGGGCAGACCGCTGAAGTTCGCGAAAACGACGGAGACGCTCTTTCCGAACGCATCCGTGAGTTCCCGCATGATTTCCTGTTTTTCTTGTTTGGTTTTTGCCATAAAAAAACTGTGGTTTTAGCCACAGACATGCGTACAATTCGACCTACTTGTACCTATGCAGCGAATTAAGTTTATCCCGGACTTGATCCGGGACCTAGCAGCTGCAGTCTATGGTGGCTCTACTATACCAGAGGGTGAAAAGGGTGTCAAGCCGAACAAAAAAACCCCGTTTCCTTTTCGAAGAAAACGGGGTGGAGGAACTAATGCTTGCGAGCGCTGTCAGGATGCGCGTTCCAAATCCTCGCCGCGAGCACCATGCCGATCAAGGCGGCGGGAATGAGGAAGATCGGCCATCCGACCCAGTTCGCCGGATCCTTAGCGGCGTCACCCGTTGGCGTCAACCGCCCAAGGACCCCTGATTGGAATGCGGAACCGAGATACACGGCGCCGTCCACGATCGCAACAGCCGCACCGGCGTTTCGAGTACCGGCAAAGTCGGCTGTCGCAGTACCCGAGAAGATCCCGTGTACACCGGTCACGGCCATCGAGATCGCAAGAGCGCCGAGTCCGAAGACGAGCGGCCCCTTGTCGATCGCGAAGACCATGGTGCACGCGGAAACCAGCATAACCGCGTAGAGGATGACGGCCATGGGAGCTCGCCGCGAGTTGAAGTAGCGGTCCGAGATCTGGCCGGTGAGCCAAGACCCAACGATACCGCACACAAGGAGGCAGAGCCCCCAATTCTTCATGATCCAGAAGCCGCCTTGCCCGGTCGCCGGCGCGAAGAACGTGTACCAGTGCATGATACCGTTCCGCAGGATGCCGCTGAAAAACTCGACGATGCAGACGATCTGCAGCACGGGGTGCTTCAGAATCTTGATGAATACCGACCTCACCGGCTCGCGCTGACCGCTCTCCGTGAGCGTCGCCTCACCCGTATTGAAGTTTTGGTACCCTGCCTCCGCCGGGGTGTTCTTGAGCCACAGATACATCATGACCCAGAAGGTCCCCATGAAGATGGAAGGAAGGAAAAACACCCACCAGTTCTGGTCGACACCGCTTCCGCCCGTGCCAAACACGCCACGGACAAAGTCGCCGAACCAGTGGAGTTCTCCCTTAATCTCCTTGCGCGTGGCAGCCACGACTGCGCCTCCGAGGTCGAAGGCGAAGTAGATGCCCGTCGCGATGATCCACCCGAAGATGGTGGAAAAATTCCCGCGTTCCTTCACGTGGAACCACGGCGCCTTCGTCGTGACGATGGAAATCGCGCCGTAACTCTGGAAGTGCATGTTCACACAGTAGAGGAGGCCGATCACCTGGATGACGGGAAGTTCCCATCCCCACATCTGCTGGCCGTAGACGACAACCCCCATGAGAAGGTTCGCCATCATGGCGCCGAAGACGCCGATGAGCATCCCCGCGCGTCCGCCGATCTTGTCCACGAGCGGCCCGGTCACGAGGAACGAGAAACCGTAGACAACCGAACCCCACATGAAGATGTCGCCGAACTGCGCCTTGGTCATGCCTGTATCGCCGAACGCGCTCTTGGCAACGGTCAGGTTGTACCTGCCGAAGTAGAGCGATGCGTAGGCGAGCGCCATGGGCAGCCAGTTGATGCCGCGCCGGAGCCGAAACGCCCGTGTCAAGTATGAAAGAGCTTGCGTCACGGAAACCTCCCTTCGCTCGGAGGCAGC
>JBBTXJ010000027.1:0-1186 GCA_038062335.1 Patescibacteria group bacterium
GCATCACGCGAACGGATATTGAGCCATTTTTGTCGCATCTGCCTCAACTGGTGATGAGTGGTGATATAGCGCTGACTCACGAATATCTGCAATCAAAAGAAACACGTACGTGGAAATTGGAGAAGGAGCGCATGGGTCCTCTGGTGCAAATACAAAAAAATGAGAACGGCGCGACGCGTCTTGCGCTTGAGAGCACGGCATTCGGCGCATGGTTGAAGGAAACGGTGACGCCGGATGTGGAAGTGGAAGCACGCGATGCAAAATTTCGGATTGAAGGCGATCGGGTGATGGAGTTCCAATCCAGCCGCGCGGGCGTGACCATTGATGCGCCGGGTGTTGAACGAGCCGTTGCTGATGCGCTCGGACGCCGTTTTGCGGCTCTGCGCGCGGGGCAAACCGTAACCTCCACTGAAAAAATAACGCTCGCGGTAGCGGTTGTTGAACCGAAAATAAAAACAGGCGATGTGAATAATCTTGGCATTAAAGAACTGCTTGGCATCGGCACCTCAAGCTGGAAGGGCAGCCCGTCCAACCGCATTAAAAATATTCGGAATGGCATGAATAAATTGAACGGCATTTTGATTAAACCCGATGAAGAATTTTCTTTGCTCGCCGCGTTAAGACCATTTACGATCGAGGGCGGGTATTTGCCGGAACTGGTGATCAAAGGCGATAAAATAGAACCGGAAATTGGCGGCGGATTATGCCAAATTGGCACCACCTCATTCCGCATGGCTATGAATAGCGGCATGCCGATTACGCAGCGTGTCAATCACGGTCTCGTGGTGACCTACTATAATGATCCTTCAAACGGCAACCCGGGCACTGACGCCACCATTTATGATCCGGCGCCGGATTTTCGTTTTAAAAATGACACGGGCCATTATCTTTTATGGACCACGCACATGGATACCACTAACAGCAAATTGGAATTTTCACTGTGGGGCACGTCCGATGGTCGGAAGGGATCGTATTCCGCCCCGGTGGTGCATGGCTGGGTTGCGACGGGTCCGATGAAAGAGATTGAAACGCTCGAGTTGCCGGTGGGTAAGCGCAAGTGCCAGAGCCGTCATCCGGGCGCGTCGGCATCGTTTACCTATACGGTTGAGTTGCCGGATGGGACTAAAAAGGATACGTTGTATAAGAGTTATTATCGTCCCTTGCCGGAAATTTGCGAGGTTGGGGT
>JBBTXJ010000028.1:0-1060 GCA_038062335.1 Patescibacteria group bacterium
ACAGCTTGCCCGTCTTATTATGGAAGGGTCCGCGTCACCCGCGCTCTGGCAGAAGCGGCTTATTGCGATTGACTCGGTAGCACTTACCGCGGCAACCAAGCAAAAAGGAGAGCTTGAAGCGTTACTGGTAAAGGTGATGAACGAAGCTTCCACGGCCGGTAATGTGGTGCTGGTACTGGAGCGTTTTCCCGAGTTTATTGAATCGGCTTCGCAAATTGGCGTAAACGCGGTGTCCATTTTGGAGCCGTATTTGGAAGGAACAGAATTACAAGTAATCGCGCTTTCGGATAAAGATCAGTATCACCGCGCGCTGGAGCCAAACCCCACGCTTACAAAACTATTCGAGCGGGTGGAAATTGCAGAGCCAGAAGTTGCAAACACCGTGTTTGTGCTAGAGGAAATTGCGTATGAGTTGGAACGCACGCACCCCGTGTTCATTACATACGCCGCTTTGGTGGAATCAGCCAGTTTGGCGGAGCGCTATATTTCTGACGGCGCCATGCCGGAAAAAGCAATTGATGTGTTGGAGCGCGCGGTAACCGTAGCCGTAAACGCGGGGGAGCAATTTGTTACGAAACAGCATGCCGAACGCGCGGTGGAAGAACGCACCCATATCCCCGTGGAGAAAGCATCAGGCAAAGAAGCGGAAAAACTTTTGAAGATGGAGGAGATTTTGCACCAGCGCGTTATCGGCCAGCACGTGGCAATTACCGCGGTGGCGAACGCGTTGCGCCGTGCGCGCACCGGGCTGCACGCGAGCAAACGGCCCATTGGTTCCTTTTTGTTCCTGGGGCCCACCGGTGTAGGTAAAACCGAAACGGCAAAAGCACTTGCGGCAATTTACTTTGGTTCCGAAGACGCCATGGTTCGTTTTGATATGTCCGAGTTTCAGGGGCCGGAAGGTGTAAACAAACTTATTGGATCATTTGAGGCAGGAGAGCCGGGCGCGCTCGCGACCGCGCTTCGTTCAAAGCCATTTTGTTTACTATTGTTTGATGAGTTTGAAAAATCTTCCCGCGACGTGGTTAACCTGTTCCTTCAAATTTTGGAAGAAGGGTTT
>JBBTXJ010000029.1:0-1318 GCA_038062335.1 Patescibacteria group bacterium
CCGGTACTTGCAGAGGCCGCTAATTTGGCGGTTTGGAATGTATAGTCCCCAGATTCTATCTTAAAGCCGCGCACATCTATCATGTTTACTCTAAAATGGTAGGTGGTGCTCGGTGTAAGATCTTTTAATACCGTAGAATATGAGGTGGCGTAGTCCGCGGTGCGGACTGTGGTGGATCCATATGTATCCTTCAAACCGTATTCTATATACACATTGGCTTTTTCAGTGGTTGTTAAGGTGATAGTTGCTGTCGTATCGGCGGCTTTGGCATTGACCTCTATAATCTCCAGGGACTTTATGACTTGCGGGGTTGCCGCAGGCGTAGTCACGGGCGTAGATGCCGCTACAACTGGAGCCGCAGTGGTAGTGGCGCACACCGTGGTGGAAAAACTTGATTCATTGAGCAGTGCGTCGCGCGCTTTGATGCGGTAGCAGTATTGAGTACCCGCAGTTAAGCCGGTATCTTCAAATGTTAATCCCGCTTGCCAGTCGGTTGAATCCGTAGCACCCGCGTTGCCGCTTGTCTCATCAAACCAATACGCAGTGGCATGTATCCCCGCAGATGCGTCTGTTGCCGCACTTGAGCTTGCGGTTAGTTGAGTGGTGCTATTCACGCTTACCGCAGACATGCTCACCGAGGGCGCGGTGGCGTCAATGCCGGTATAGAGCGCGGTGGTGGAGGTGGCAACGCTGGTGGTAGCAGTTGCGCCGTCGGTGCCGTCATCCACATCAACTGTCCATGCGGTTTGCGCCTCATCCGAACTTCCCAAATCCGCAGTTACGGTAAATGCGGTTGAAGCATTGGCGGCAATGGTGCTGCCAGTAAAGGTGACGGTGGAGGCGGTTACCGCGGCAGACCAGCCGGTCGCGGACCCGGCTGTCATTGTATAATTGCTTGAAGGCCGTGTTATTTGTATCCATTGCGTCGTGACTGCGGAATTTACCGAGTTATCAACAGTTATCACTACACTTTTTCCCGTAGCGCCTCCTTTTACCCATCTCGTATCCACAGATCCGGTGGAGGTGACATATCCTTCTTCCGACCCTGCGGTTTTGATGAATTTTCCTGTGCCAGTACCTTGGTTTGCGCCGTTGTCGTACTCGGTCTTGATCCAGTCCGCGGAGCGGACGGAGTTGGAGACACGCAATTCATCCAGGACACCGCTGAATTGTTCGCCTGCGGTCCCTGAATCCCAACCGAGGAACAGTTTGCGCGCGTTAGCGGCCATAGACGAAGTTTCGCCATTATTGCCAAAACCAGTCACATCGGTTTTGAGCGTTCCATCAACATAATGATCAACACTGTTTGCGCTGTCGC
>JBBTXJ010000030.1:0-2659 GCA_038062335.1 Patescibacteria group bacterium
TTACGTCCCACCCCCATATTCGCACTCCTTCCGAGTGGAGCACCCAGCGGCCAAACTCTGGGGCCTGGCCAATCAGGCGTACGATGCGACACACGACGTGCCGGACAAGCTGTTCTAATCCTCTCTCGACCGCCCTCGCCAACTGGCAAACGGCGGTCTTTTTTTATTGTCATCCTGGAGGAGCCCGCCACGATCTGGCATGACAATTCCTTACAAAAAATCTACGACTGCGGCATGTTCGGGTTTATATCCCCTGTTAATATCCCACCACGCTTTTGCTGACGCAAGCCAATCGCGAAAATAGGAACGAAGAACATTATTTTCGCCGTCATCGGCCACAACGCCGTACGCATCAACCCCAAGTTTATTGCACAAATATAACGCGCGCGGCATATGAAATGCCTGCGTAATCAAAACAGCGTGATCAATTCCTAAAACATTTTTCGCGCGCCAACAAGAATCAATGGTGCGCGCGTTCCAGCCGTCTTCCATAAGAGAACTTTCTGAAACCTGCGCAAGTGATGGCACCTGTTTCATGGCGGCGATTTCATCTTTTCGTTTCCAGCCATTATCCCCGCTTAAAATAAGTTTTGGTAAATCACAGCGGTCACCAATATCTCGCGCCTCTTGCATGCCGCAGGTGTTAATAATTTCCGTCGCGCGTTTTTCCCAAATCGCCACGCCCGCCTCGACGCGCTTCCGCAGCCAATCCGATGGCGCGCCATCATCTTCCACGCGTGTGCCGAGCACGATAATCGCGGCCTTCAAATCCGGCTGGGCTACATACATGCGATCACGATACGGATAGCGGACGGAGAGGATAGCAGAAAGAACGAAAAACAAGACAGCCCCCGCTATTATTACAAAACTTTTTTTAAAAGTGATTTTCATTTGGAGATGCTGAAATAAATTCAGCATGACAGGTTATTGCTACAGGATGACAGCAATTACACCTCCACCACCATTCCCTCTTCCGGCACCACAACCTGCGTTTTATCGCCGAATTTTTCCTGCAACCGATGCGCGAGCGCGACCGCGGCGTGGGGTTCGCCGTGCACCGTGTAAATCTTTTTCGGCGCGCCCTTGCTGGTGGACGCCCAGCGGACCAGTTTATTCTGGTCACCGTGCGCGGAGAACGCGCCAATTGCCTTCACGCGCGCCCGCACCGGAATATCTTCGCCATAAATTTTCACGCGCCGCGCGCCCTCATAGAGCCGCCGGCCGAGCGTTCCTTCGGCGCAATATCCTATAATCAAGAGCCGGCTCTTGGGGTCAGGCAAATAGCGCATGGCGTGATGTAAAATGCGCCCGCCGGTCATCATGCCGCTGCCGGCAATAATAATCTTCGGCCCGCGCGTCGCATTTATCGTCTTTGATTCGTCGCGCGTGCGCGTGACCACCAAACCGGGAAACTGGAAAAAATCATCACCGGCGTCCCGCAAATGTTTTGCTTCCGCATCATAATATTCCGGATGCCGATGATAGACGCTCATCGCGTTAATCGCGAGCGGGCTGTCCAAAAAAATCGGCACGCGCGGCAGTATTTTTTTGCGTTCAATCATATCGTTAAATTCGTACAACAACTCCTGCGTGCGCTCAATGGAAAACGCGGGAATCATAAGCGTCCCGCCGCGCATGAGCGCCGTCACCACGGCATCAGCAAGAATCTTTTGGCGCTCCACTGTTGATTCATGCGTGCGATCTCCGTACGTAGATTCTATCAACAGCGCGTCCACGGGTTTTCCGATCGGTTCCGTGTCGCGCAAAATCGGCACGTTGTCGTTTCCGATGTCGCCGGAAAAAATAACGCGTTTTCCTTCAGATTCAAATTCAATAAAGCTCGCGCCGAGCACATGACCGGCATCGTGCAATGTCACGGCAATGTCAAGCGGTTTTCCCGCGCGCCCTTTTGAAAAATCCACGCGCTCGCCGTAGTCAACGCCGCGGCAACGCGTGGCCGCTATCATGAGGTCCTCTTCATGATACAGCATGGGTGTCTGAAATTTTTTATACTCATATCCCATCACTTTCACTGCATCGGCCCACACAATCTGCATAAGTTCAATCGTGCCTTTGGTGCCATACACTTTTCCGCCAAAACCCTCGTGAATCAATTTGGGAATGCGCCCGTTGTGGTCAATGTGCGCGTGCGTCACAAAAATAATATCAATCGTTTTTGGGTCAACGGGAAACGAACCGTGATTGCGCTTCTCATTAAAATCAGAACCCTGAAACATGCCGCAATCCACGAGCGCGCGCGTTTTTTTGGTTTCAATTAAAAAACAGGAACCGGTCACCCCGCGCGCCGCGCCTAAAAAAGTTATTCGCATACGCTTTTGTCAGTCTTTTCGGTTATCTCAACATACACCATCCCCTGTGCAAACGTGCCCGGATAATCCGTGCCGTCAATGGTAATACCTCCCAGAGCATCCTTGTCCCTGAACGGATGTGCGGACTCATCCAAGAGCCGTACATACGCAAAATGGTCTCCTGCGAGACTTACGTTATAATCATATCCGCCGATGATCCCCTGCTCGCGACCGTCGTACACCAACCTCCACCGTTCATCAGTTGATTTTTTATCAACATCCATCGGACTTCGCATATACGCCAAATGATTCTTTTCAATCACGGGCCTTCTCCCGGGTCCCACAACCTT
>JBBTXJ010000031.1:0-1441 GCA_038062335.1 Patescibacteria group bacterium
AATAAGCGGCTGTAGTCGCCAAACTCGCGTAAATAAAATCCCCATAACCCCATGATCATTCCCCGCGGAAAAACTTTGATCCTGTTTACCTTGTGCCTCGCCCTCGTGGCCGGCGCGGTGTTTTGGGCGGGCGCGGTGGAGGCGCAGGCGGCGGGAAAAATTGCCGAAACTTTCAAAAATGCAGCCACAGGATTAGGTAGCGCTTTTGCCCAAGGAGCTGCTGGTGTTCTTATCGTACACGCCGCTCTCTATTTCCTCTATCAATTCTTTTTCTACATTCTCGCGCTTGCCGGACTATTTCTTGACCTCGCATATAACGCGAACCTCACCGCAACTCCGGCAGCCAATCCTGTCGTGCTCGCCGGATGGACAGCGCTTCGCGATCTTGCCAATGGTCTTTTTATCCTTCTCGTCCTGTGGGTCGCCATCACCATCATCTTCAATTTGGAAACGCTGGGCGGCAAGCGCTTGCTCGTGCGCATCATCGTGGTCGCACTCCTCATCAACTTTAGTTTGCTGATGGCGACAACGGTGTTTGCCTTTGCCAATCAACTTGCCTTGCCTTTTGCGCGCGCGTTAAGCTTGGATCCCTTTCAAAAAGCGAATACCACCCTCTCGACGATAATCGTCAACAACACACGAATTCATACCGTAGGGGATACTCTGAAAGCGGGAGTCGCAGAGGAATTGAAAAAAGGACTTGAGGCGGCAGGGACGCTCCCACCCACACAAAATCCATCAACAGGATCTGAAGGCCCCGCGTCGCTCTGGATAGCGAGCGTTCCGCAATCTCTTGGCGTGCCCGAACCGATTCCTTCAGCGCAAGCGGGTGATGTAGAAGGTCTCGCCGCAGGAGGATTGTGCCTCGCCGCAACCGCCTGGTTTGGCGCAGGTGCGATAGCGTGTCCTTTTGTCGCGATGGCAGCCGGTAGTTTTATCAACATAATCGGATCCGGAGGCGGACTTCTCAGCACGGAAATGAACGCGCTGGTGAATTTAGGAGTCGCTGATTTCTTCCTTGCGATCACCGCCTTTGGTTTATTTAGCGCGGCTGTCCTCCTCGCCGTCCGTTATATCGCCATGATCTTTCTCGGCGTTTTCGCGCCTATTGCTTTTCTTGGCTTGGTAGTGCCGCGCTACGGGGAACGGATATGGAATATGTGGCTGGATAATCTGTTCCGATGGGCATTGGTAGCGCCGATTTTCTATTTCCTCTTGTACCTCGCTCTGTATATGTTGGATATAACACACGGCGCGCAGCTAAAATTCACCGGCCCGCAAGAGGTCGCTCTCCAAGGAAATGCACTTTACATTTTCAGTTTGATGACCTTCCTCGTCTTCCTCTGGGCGTCCATCTTCCTCACGCGCAAGGCCGCGGGGATGGGAGCCGAAGCCGCGCTCACGTTTGGGAAAAAACTCGCGGGCGTGGGGCTAGGGCTGG
>JBBTXJ010000032.1:0-4933 GCA_038062335.1 Patescibacteria group bacterium
GTTGTTTGAACAAATTACGGAACGCAACGTTGGGAAACCGGTGGCGATTTTTCTCGACGGCGATGTCATTAGCGCGCCCACGGTTCAGCAAAAGATTTCCGGCGGTCAGGCGGTGATTACCGGGAGTTTTTCCATTGACGAAGCAAAGACGCTTGCCCAGCGGCTCAACGCCGGCGCATTGCCACTGCCCATTCAGCTCGTCAGCCAGTCAACTGTCGGCCCCATTCTCGGCAAGGCATCGCTTGAGAAAAGTTTGAAGGCGGGTATCGTCGGCCTCGCATTCGTTCTGCTCTTCATGATTTTGTATTATCGTTTGTCCGGACTTATGGCCTCGCTTGCCCTGTTTTTGTACGGGATTATTCTCCTCGCTATTTTCAAAACAGTGCCGGTCACGATGACGCTTGCCGGTATTGCCGGCACGATTCTTTCAATCGGCATGGCGGTTGATGCGAATATCCTCATTTTTGAACGCATGAAGGAAGAATTGCGCGAAGGCAAATCATATCCGCGCGCGATCACGGAGGGATTCGCGCGTGCGTGGCTCTCAATTCGCGATGGTAACGCGACCACCCTGATTGCCTGCGCGATTTTGTACTGGTTTGGCACGAGCGTGGTGCAGGGATTTGCGTTGACGCTCGCCATCGGCGTGCTGGTGAGCATGTTTTCCGCGCTCACGATTACCCGTATTTTGATGCGCGCTCTTGAGCCGTATATTAAAGAAGGAACGTGGCTCATTTTGGGTGCGCGTAAACGCGATACCGTATGATTAATGTCATTACAACGCGACGGTATTGGTTTCTCTTTTCCGGTGCGCTGGTGGCGGCGAGTATCGCGGCGATAGTGGTGTTTGGATTACGACTCGGTATCGATTTCACCGGCGGTACGCTCGTGGAAGTGCAATTTAACGAATCTCGGCCTGAAAAAACGCGTGTTGAGCAGATTCTCGTTGAGTCGCGTGTAGAAAAAGCAACGGTCCAGTTTCTCGGCGAGCGCGGGTATCTCGTACGCGCGGCATTTATTGATGAAGCACAGCATGCGATGCTCACGGGAGCATTCAAACAGGCATTCGGCGATAGCTGGCGCGAAGAACGGTTTGAAACGATCGGCCCCACCGTTAGTCAGGAGCTGAAACGCAACACGCTGTATGCCATTGTGTTGGTTATTTTATCAATTGTTGTGTATATTGCGTGGACTTTCCGACGCGTGTCAGAGCCGGTGAATTCATGGAAGTACGGCGTGTGCGCCATTATCGCGCTTTTGCATGATGTCGTGATTCCGACGGGCGTGTTTGCGGTGCTCGGCCGGTTCGGCGCCGTAGAAATTGATGCGCTGTTTGTCACCGCGCTCCTCACCATTTTTGGGTTCTCGGTGAATGACACCATCGTGATGTTTGATCGCATTCGTGAGAATTTGCAGAAGCGACGCCATGATCCGTTTGAACAGGTGGTGCATGATAGTATTAATCAGACCGTGACTCGGTCAATCAACACTACTATGACCACGCTCTTGGCGCTCGTTGCCGTGTATTTCTTCGGAGGCGCCACCACAAAATACTTTGCGCTCGCCCTCATCATCGGTTTCATCTCCGGTGTCTACTCTTCCATTTTCCTAGCCAGCCCGCTTCTGGTGACGTGGTATCACCGGCAGGGGAAATAACTTTTCCACAGCACGCACTTTGTGCTATACTATCCGCACTATGGAGGATAAGGTTTGGCGCGCCATTTATTCATCGCTTACCACCCTGCTCTTCTTTTTGGTGTTTGTGGGTTCCTACTACGCAGGGCAACAGGGATGGTGGTGGATGGCGCTCATCTTTTTGCCCGTGGTGTTTATCGCGGTGTTTAGCTTGCTCATTCCCGATTAAACATCTATGGGTACGCTATGACCTATACGGAGGCATGGTTGCAATTTTTGGACATGGCAGCCACGGCAAACCAGTGGGATATTTTGGTATTTGGAATACGGATTGGCGGGTGGATAATCTTGTTCCCGATAATACTGGGGATGTCATTTTTTATTTTTTATACCATGCGGGTGGCGCGGTATCAGGCATCCTTTAAATGGGTCCTGCTCGCAGTCGATGTTCCCAGTGATAATATTCAAACACCGCTCGCTGTAGAAAATATTTTTGCTCATCTGGCGGGCGGTCATTCTACACGCGATCTCATTGAAAAATTTATGGGTGGGCAGTATCAGCGATGGTTTAGTTTTGAGATCGTGAGTATTGAGGGGTATATTCAATTTTTGATTCGCACAGAAAAGACGTATCGCGATCTGGTAGAAGCCGCTATTTACGCGCAATATCCACAAGCGGAAATCACGGAGGTAGAGGATTACACCAAAGGTATTCCGGACACGTATCCCAATGACACGCATAAATGCTGGGGTGTTGAATGGCGTTTAGCAGAAAATCATTATTATCCCATTAAAACGTACAAAAGTTTTATGGATGAAAATGATAAAGAATATTTTAAGGATCCCATGGCCGCGATGCTTGAATCGTTTAGTCGGATTGGAAAGGGAGAACAGCTCTGGTTTCAAATTACCGTAAAACCAATCGGGCAAAAGTGGAAAGCGGGGGGATTTGAACTGGCGAAGAAGCTTATGGGTAAACCGATAAAGCATAAGGATACATGGCTCAATAAATTGGGTGATTTGCCCATTACGTTAGTGCGCGAATTCAGCAGCGCTTTAGGCATACCGTTATTTCCGGAAGCGGAAAAAGAAGAGAAGGTGAGCTTTGGTATGTTTGCCTTAACACCGGGTGAACGAACGACCATTGAGGGTGTTGAAAATAAGGTGTCAAAGATTGGGTTTAATGTGAAGGTACGTGCGGTGTATGTGGCGGAAAAAGAACGTTTTGACAAAAGCCGTGTCGCGTATGGCCTTGTGGGCGCCATTAAACAGTTTTCTGATGAGTCGTCTAATGGTTTGAAACCGGATTATAAATTAGTGGGCACTAACGCGCATTATCTTTTTGTTGAAGCACGAAAGAATCGGCGGTGCACCAAGATAGTGAAAGCGTATAAGAAACGAAGCACGTGGGCCGGACTGTTTGAATTTATTTTAAATACCGAGGAGCTCGCCACGCTCTGGCATTTTCCGGTCATGACGGTGAAGACGCCGCTCCTGAAGCGTCTGGAGGCAAAACGCTCCCAGCCGCCATCGTATTTGCCGACAGAAATTCCGTTTGAGGATGCGCCGGGGGGTATTCCTATTCAGACTGCCAGCACTACAAGGGGTACATCGTCATTTCGGTCCGATATCGGATTCGTTCAGCCAAAGTTGCATCCTAAAGAAGAGCCAGCGCCGGTTGAAGTAGAAACAGAAGATATGTCGGCCGGCAGTCCGCCATCTAATTTACCGGTTGTTTGATATGCACATCGTACGCGCACCCATTGTTACCAAAGATATCGCATTGTTTGCGCAGACAAATTTCCGGAACGAAAACCGGCGTTTTGGCATTAAACTGGATGACCGGCGGCGGCACATGTACGTTCTCGGAAAGACCGGTATGGGGAAAACCACCATGCTGGAAAATATGGTGCTGTCCGATATGTACGCGGGCCATGGGTTCGCGCTCGTGGATCCGCACGGCGATTTCGCGGAAAAAATGATTGATTTCGTGCCGCCGCATCGGATTAATGACATTGTGTATTTTAATCCTTCTGACCTTGAATATCCCCTCGGGTTCAATATTCTGGAGACCATAAATCCGGACCACACACATTTAGTAGTCGGCGGGCTCATGGGCGTGTTCAAAAAGATTTGGGTTGACCAGTGGAGCGCGCGCATGGAATATCTGTTGAATAACGCCATCCTTGCGCTTATGGATTATCCTGGTAGCACGCTACTCGGCGTGAACCGGATATTTGCCGATGCTGTCTATCGCAAAAAGGTGGTGGCGCAAATTAAAGACCCAGTGGTCAAGGCGTTTTGGGTTGATGAATTCGCAAAATACACCGATAAATTCGCGTCAGAAGCCACCGCCGCCATTCAAAACAAGATTGGACAGTTTTTGTCCGCGTCCGTCATTCGTAATATTGTGGCGCAGGTAAAATCCACCATTAATGTCCGCGAAATCATGGACACGGGAAAAATTTTGATTGTAAATTTGTCCAAGGGGCGCATTGGTGAAGATAATTCGCGCCTCTTAGGCGGCATGATTGTCACAAAAATCCAATTGTCCGCGATGGAGCGCGTTGATACGCCGGAAGCGGAGCGGCGTGATTTCTTTTTGTATGTTGACGAGTTTCAGAATTTCGCTACGGAATCATTCGCAAATATTTTGTCCGAGGCGCGCAAATATCATTTGAGTCTCATCATGGCGCACCAGTACATTGAACAGCTCACCGAAGAAGTGCGCTACGCCGTGTTCGGGAACGTGGGAACGATTGTCACGTTTCGCATCGGCGCCGAGGACGCCGAGGTTTTGGAAAAAGAATTTGACCCGTTTTTCCTGATTGTGGACCTCGTGAATTTGCCAAAGTATCAGATTTATCTGCGTCTCATGATTGACGGCGTGGCGTCACAGCCGTTTTCCGCGCTCACGTTGTCGCCCGTCGCCCAGCGCACCGCGAGCACAGAGAAAGTGGTGGGGGTCTCGCGCGAACGGTATGGCCGGAATCGCCAGGTTATTGAAGAAAAGATTGCGCGCTGGAGCGGATTTGAAGAGCTCGTATCTAGTGAGCGGCCTGCCGCGCCGTCACGCAAGGAAAAGGAAGCTGATGACGTTGAAATAATCGTGGTGAAACCGCCTCCAGCGCCCATCGTTGTGCGCGCTGATCAAGGGTCGCAGGGCGGCGGGGGAGAGCGGCACAAACGGAAGCGGCATCACAAAAAAAGTGGGACTGGCCAGCCGCCACAAAATCAGGAGCCGCGCAAACGGGCAGAAGTGCAGGATGTGTTGCTCGGCGATCCGAATGCGTCTGGC
>JBBTXJ010000033.1:0-1777 GCA_038062335.1 Patescibacteria group bacterium
GATCTTCTTCAAATCCCAAGTCGCATTTTTGCGAGGACATTTGAATCAGCACGTCGCTTCCAATGTTTGAAGTCATGATAAACACGGTGTTTTTGAAATTCACCACGCGGCCTTTTGCATCAGTCAAACGCCCTTCGTCTAAAATTTGAAGCAGCATATTGAACACATCCGGATGCGCTTTTTCAATTTCATCAAACAACACCACGGAGTAGGGACGCCGACGGATGATTTCCGTGAGCTGGCCGCCTTCTTCATAGCCAATATAACCGGGCGGCGAGCCGATCATTTTTGAGACCGCGTGCTTTTCCATGTATTCAGACATGTCCACGCGGACGAGCGCGTTTTCATCGTTGAATAAAAATTCCGCGAGCGCTTTTGCGAGTTCTGTTTTACCCACGCCGGTAGGACCCATAAAAATAAACGAACCGATGGGCCGCCCCGCCTCGCCAACACCCGCGCGTGAGCGGCGAATAGCATTGCCAACCACGGCGGTTGCTTCCTCTTGGCCCACCACGCGCTCCTGCAGGGCATCTTCAATATGTCCGAGCTTCTTTATTTCATCTTCCAACATGCGCGCTACCGGAATGCGCGTCCAGCGCGACACAACCGCCGCGATATCTTCTTCGGTTACTTCTTCCTTCAAAATTTTGCGCCCCTTTTGAATTTCCGCCAATTTTTTCTGTGCGGCGCGCACCGCCTCTTCGGCCGCGGGAATGCGTCCGTAGCGGATTTCCGCAACTTTTTGCAATTCACCGTGCCGCTCCGCAATGTCCGCCTCTTGTTTCAGGCGATCGATCGTTTTCTGATATTCACGACTGGTGCTGATCGCTTCCTTTTCATTTTTCCAATGCAATTCCAATTCTTTGGTCTGCTCGCCGATTTCCGAAAGCTCTTTTTCAAGTTCTGCAAGCCGCACTTTTGATTCCTCATCGGTTTCTTTCTTCAAGGCCTGTCGTTCAATTTCCATTTTTATTTGTTTGCGCTTCAGTTTATCCAATTCATCCGGCATAGAATCAATTTCCATGCGGAGCGCCGATGTTGCCTCATCAATCAAATCGACTGCCTTGTCCGGCAAAAAGCGATCGGAAATATACCGGTGCGATAATTCCGCCGCCGCGATAATCGCCGCGTCCGTAATGCGCACGCCGTGATGCACTTCGTATTTTTCTTTGATGCCGCGTAAAATGGCGATGGTGTCGTCCACGTTCGGTTCAGACACATACACCGGCTGGAACCGACGCTCAAGCGCCGCGTCTTTTTCAATATATTTCTGGTATTCCTTGAGCGTGGTCGCGCCAATAGCGCGCAGTTCGCCGCGCGCAAGGGCCGGTTTCAACATGTTGGCGGCATCCACCGCGCCTTCCGATGCGCCCGCGCCTACGATGGTATGCAACTCATCAATAAACAAAACAAATTTGCCGGCCGCTTGATTCACTTCCTTTAACACGGCCTTCAGTCGTTCCTCAAATTCACCGCGGAATTTTGTGCCGGCAATCAGCGCGCCGATATCCAGCGCCACCACTTCTTTATCGCGCAATGATTCCGGCACGTCGCTATTCACAATGCGCTGGGCGAGCCCCTCAACAATTGCGGTTTTTCCCACGCCCGGTTCGCCAATCAACACGGGATTATTTTTGGTGCGGCGCGACAGCACCTGCATCACGCGGCGGATTTCATCATCACGGCCGATGACCGGATCCAAACTGCCTTTTCGCGCAAGGTCCGTGATATTTTTGCTGTATTTTTCAAGCGCATTGTATTTTGCTTCCGGTTCGGG
>JBBTXJ010000034.1:0-2375 GCA_038062335.1 Patescibacteria group bacterium
CCGTACTCGTCTTTAGTCGCACAAAGCATGGCGCTAAAAAAATTGCGCGCGTGGCACACGCCATTATGATGGGTGCGTTGAAATTTATGATGCTCCAGCATGACCCGGCGCGCATGGTGGTATTTAATATGGATGAAGCGCTCTCGTTTGACGGTTACACCGGGCCGTATATTCAGTATTCCTACGCGCGCATCGCGAGTATTTTGCGGAAGGCGCGTGTGTCATTGCGAGGCGCTTTCGCGAGATCTCTCGCAGGGCTCGGGACAGGCTCCGCAAACCCGTCGGGATTGCTTCGCAGGGCTCGCAATGACTATCAAACGCTCACCGAGCCAGAAGCAAAACAGGTGCTCCTCATGCTCGCGCGTTTTTGGGATACGGTAGAGGAAGCGCGCGCAACGTACAATCCAGCGGTGCTGTGCCGTTATCTATACGAAACCGCAAAAAGTTTCACGGATTTCTACTCAAAACACAAAGTGCTTTGCGATGATCCTCACCAACGGCTCGCACGGCTTACACTCTGCCAAGCAACTCAAGGCACGCTTGAAGCCGGTATGAACATCCTCGGCATTCCATGTCTGGAGGAGATGTAACGGAATTCTTGACAGCGCGTTGCTGTTCTGTTATACTGCTGGCTCTGGTAATGTGGCACCAGTAAAAAACCAACCAAGCCGCAGGAAAAGGGAAGGGGCAGCATGGCAACCGGAACCACCAGGCAGAAGTTCGACATCAAGGGCGACGAGAACCCGAACAAGCAGGCCCTGGTCAAGGCGTGGAACGGCGCCTTCGACATCAAGCCCGTGTACGCCGTCTTCACGGTGGAGGAGCGCGGGCAGGCCCGAGAGATCGTGGTGCAGGTCACCGGCCTCGAGTACGAGTCCGGGAACCCGAACCAGCTCAACATCAAGGGCATCGCCGATATCGGCAACAGCGGCAAGACCCGGATCAAGAGCTACTACAACGCCGACAGGCGCCGCGGCTACATCGAGTCCCTCGAGTAGCCCACCGCCCGCGACTATCAAGGCATAACGCTTTGGCAGTCGCGGGCTTCTTTTTATTTGACTACTCGGCGCGTTCGTTCTACCATATCCCTACTATGGCGCAAGAACCTTATCAGGAGGACGATTCCGTTGAAACCGTCGTGGGTCCGTCGGTCCACGTGGAAGGCAATTTTAATAGTAAGGGCAACATCATCATTAAAGGGTCTGTTGCGGGGAGTGTAAAAACTATCCGTCATTTGCGTGTGGAAGAGGGCGCGAAAGTGGTGGCAAGCGTTGAGGCGGAGAGCGCGGAGGTGGCGGGCTCAATAAAAGGAAACATGAAAGTGCGCGGAACGATTGAATTGACGCCAACCGCGCGCATAAAAGGCGATGTGCAGTGCGGCACGCTCATCATCGCATCCGGCGCCGCGCTCCACGGCAAGTGCAGTATGCCCGCCGCGGATTTTTCGGCATTTAAAGAAGATGAAGAAGATCCGGCAAAAGCGAAGAAGGCGCCGAAATTGGAAGAAATTGAAGAACCGGTTGCCGCGTAACTATGTACGTCTACCTCTACGATGCATTTTTACGCGAACGGCCGTATCGTTCGTCGCTCAAGGCGATTGAGAATCGGTTGACAGACTTTGGTATTTCTGGTAAGATTATTCGACTTACCACGCTGTCAAACGCGCATGGTATCATTGATGATGAGATGCGGTATGGTGCGCAAACGGTGGTGGTGGTGGGGGGTGACGAAACGCTCGGCCGCGTGTTGTCGCGTGCCGCGATCTGCGACGCGGTGTTCGGCTACATCCCTATTGATGACAAACAGGTGGTGGCGCGGATGCTGGGGATTCCGGGCGGCGCGGACGCGTGCGATGTCCTGTCGCGGCGGCGGATTGTGGATCTTGATGTGGGCGAGGTGAATGATCGGTATTTCATTTCACAGCTCGAGATTCAGCCGGGGATTATTCGCGCCGAGTATGATGGGCAGTTTGCCGTTTCGTCCGAGCGCGAGATGGCGCTCACGGTGTGCAATCTGCGGCCATTTGGCGGTGAGAGTTTCACGGCGCCCGGCACGATTCATCCGCAGGACGGTAAATTGGAGGCATTTGTGCAACCCGTAATGCGCGGTAGTTTGTGGCGGCGCACGGCGCGCATTCCGGCGAGCGTATTTCCGTTTCGGGAAATGCTCGTGCGCGGTCGCGAGCCGTTTACGATGGAAATGGATAACGTGATCTCTAAAGAAATGTCGGTACGGATCCGTCTGGCGCCCAAACGATTGCAGATGATCGTGGGGCAGGGGAGAATGTTTTAACAATTCATGCCCGGGTGGTGAAATGGTATACACGCATCCTTGAGGTGGATGTGCCGCAAGGCGTGGAGGTTCAAGTCCTCTCT
>JBBTXJ010000035.1:0-2063 GCA_038062335.1 Patescibacteria group bacterium
AACGTCGGTTTTCCGCGCGTGGGGATGTGTAGAAGGTGCGCGAATTTGTATTGCAACGGACAGTTCTCGTACGCTTTGAGTTGCGAAAAACTGAAGTGATCGGGGAGCGGCAGTTGCGCGGTGGTGTGGTCGGGTGTCGGCAGCGCTGATGCGGTTGCGGTTATCCCTCTCCCCTCCGGGGGAGAGGGTAGGGTGAGGGGGGCCACGCCCAGTTCCGCGATAAACCGCGATGGTTTTTTGTCGCGCGCGCCGCCGTAGTTTGCCGCGCCGGTGATCGTGACAGATTTTTTTGCGCGCGTGAGCGCTACATAGAACAGGCGGCGCTCTTCTTCCGTATGGTGGTCGCCTTCGGGAATAAATTCTTTAATCAGCGCATCCGGAATGGGAATCGCGTCGCCGCGCGCATCGGTTGGGAATCGTCGTTCCACAAGATTGACGATAAAAACGTGCTGGAATTCCAGTCCTTTGGCGCTGTGGATCGTGAGGAGTTGTACGGCGTCTTCCACGAGGAGCGGCCGCGGCGAGCCGCCTTCGTCGCCGGACTCAAGCAGGTCATCCACATATTCAACAAAGGCGCGCGTTGCGTTTTCGGGCCGCTCAACGCTGAATTGTTCGATGAGATCAAAGAGCGCTTGCAGTTGCAGTAGGGTTTCAAGGGCATCGGGATCGTTTCCGTGCGATTGGTCGGCGAGATATTTTATAAAGCCGGACTGCTCAAGAAACGACAACAACACCACGCCAACCGGTTCATCGTGTATGCGGGCGGCGTGATCGCGCAGGAGCCAGAGCAGGCGTTCAACGCGTATTTTTCCTTCATCGGAAAGCGCGATCGCGCCGGCCATCGCGCGATTGAGCGCATCATAGAAGCCAAATCCTTTGCGCTCTAACCACCAGAGCGCCGCATGGTCATCAGGGTTCAAGCGGAACATCGGCATCTGCACGACACGGTACAGAGCGGCGTGATCGTGGTGACTCAAGAGGGTTCGCAAAATTGATACGCACGTAACCGCGAGCGGGGTTTTGAGGAGGCCGGTTGCCGCGTGGTACTGGTAAGGAATGCCGGCTTTTCGCAGCCCCTGCACGAACGCGTCAAGGTGGCTGTTTGCGCGCGCGAGAACGGCCATTTCATTCCACGGGGTTCCCTGTTCGTGAAATTCTGCGATGCGTCCTGCCACGAGACGCGCTTCGGCTTCGCCTGTTGGCGCCTGAAGATACGTGACGGTCCCATCCAACGCGCGCCCCGCGCGCAAGTGCTTGTCAATGCCGATCCGCACTTCAAGCCGATTGGGATTGTTGTGTTGAATGAAGGCGTATGCGTGATCCAGAATGGTTTGCGCCGAACGATAGTTAGTGGTGAGTACTGCCGTGCGCGCGCCCGGAAAATCTTTGGTGAATTGCAGAATATTGCTGATGGCCGCGCCGCGCCATTTGTAAATGGATTGATCGTCATCCCCCACTACCGCGATATTGGCCTCATCGGTTGTGAGTGCGCGCAAAAATTGATACTGCGCCCAGTTGGTGTCTTGAAATTCGTCAACGAGTATAAAGCGATATTGTTTTTGAAGCGCGCGCAGGACATTCGGCCGCGTGGCGAGTAGTTTGTGCGTGTAGAGCAAGAGGTCGCCAAAATCGAGTGCGTTGTGTTCGAGCAGAATGGCGGCGTAGGTGTGATAGGCGTCCGCGATCTCTTTTGTTTTTGTAACCTCAAGAGCGCGTTCGTCATCCGTATCCCCTTGCATTTCTTCGGCATAGTGGAGATACTCTTCCGGCAGGATAAGTTCATCTTTGCACCGTGAAAAGTGACTGATGAGCGCCTGCAAAAATCGTGTTGGCGTGGCGAGCGGGCGGTAGTAATTGAGATCGAGGCGGTCACTATTTTTTTTCATGAGCCGCCAACATTGCGGCGGCGTGAGAAGTTTGAATGGGGAGGGAAGTCCAATGTCCAATCCATAGCGTTCCAAAATTTGCTGGCAAAATGCATGAAACGTGGCGACCGTGACTGACGAATAATTGGAGCCGAGAAGCGTGTCTACGCGATCGCTCATTTCTCGCGCGGCTTTCTC
>JBBTXJ010000036.1:0-1933 GCA_038062335.1 Patescibacteria group bacterium
TGTGCTTTTGGATAAATACGGCGAACGATTTTTGCCGGCGATTCAGGAGTCCGGGTTGAATATTTGCGACACGCTTTTTAATGTTATTGATGGTGGCAGTCATATAGCGATGGCGAAAACTGCAGGTTTGACTGCTCTAGAATTTGCCAACTCTTTGCACAAACTCAACCCAAATATCGTGGTGATCCGCGGTGATCGATTTGAACAATTGGCGATCGCGATGGTCGCGGCGAGCAGATCATTATCCATGCCCAGCCATGACTCCGAGACCACATCATTTTCATTGATGATGGGAATAAATCCATGCCATAGGTACCGATGAATCGCCTGACCAATGCGATCACGCTCGCCTTCGTCCATGAGATTCATCGGCGTTATCCATATCTGGGCAATTTCCCTCCCGTGGTGCATAAATGCGTCGCCCCATCTTTGCAGGAGATATCGTGCGCCAACACCCGCGTATTCCTTATGCGTGAGATGGCCGCCTATCTTTCCATTGTCTCCGTCAATAACCTCTTTACCCGACTTTACCGCGCCGGAACTGACTATGACGCAAGAGACGCGCGCTTCTGCACACTGGCGCGCAATGTCGCCAAACATAACCCGATCCAATTTTCCAAACCGTCCCGTCATTACGCCTGTGCCGCACTTCACGACCATACGATTGATCTCGCGTGCTGGCCGCATACGCCACCCTCCTTTGTAAAGGTACCCGATGTTCGGCACGAGTGCCGTCAGGAAGCGATATGCCTCCTGACGGAAACGCGCGGCTCGCCTGCGCCCTTTCGTCAAAAAGAAAACCACCCCCGAAGGTTAGGGGCGGTTGTTTGATGCCGTTGAATCGTGATGCTCTCAAAAATCCAAACCAAAATACCGCTCCCCAACCGTGATCGGAGCGGGCGGCGGCAATACCAATTGGATTTTCTGTCTATACGCCATACAGAGGTTATGATAGTCGTGATGATTCCATGCTGTCAAGAGGCGATTCATTCAAGAATTTGTTTTTCTATAATATACAGCACCACTTCCAATGTTAATTCTCGGGACGGCACAACATTTTCCCGCATACCTTCGTGTTTATGGTGAGGATGAGTTGCAATGCTCGGATAGTGAGGCGCGTTATCCCAGCGACAGATGAGTTTTCCGTTCTTACTTTGCCAATGGTAAGAATATTTTGACTCATCCGCAGTTATTAGTTCTCGCACGAATAACAGTGAGTCGTCGTTCAGGGTCGTCTTCACGGAAAGAACCTGGACATCTTCTTCATCAATAAAAGTGATAATATCCAGGCGCGATACCGCCCTGCTCTTGCGCAACAAGTCAAGGAGGTGATACATCAGCCCCGGTTTTTATATCTCTTCACCCATTTTTGATACGCCAGATTCAGTCCTTTCCAGACAATATAATCGTCCCATAACTCGGGATTTTCCTTTTTACCCGTTTTTATTTTCTTTTCCAGCCGGATCAAATCGGTTTTGTATTTCTGCCGAAACGCGTCGGTCTGCCGTTCGTACTCCTTCATCTTGAGAAACGCAAATGTCCGCAGAAGGTCTTTGACAGACGGTTTGGTTTCCGCGGCATTTTTTTGGATCCACTTGGGAACCGTGATTGTTGTCGTCTGTTGCGCCATACTTTGATGGTATGCGGACACAGTTTTTTTGTCAAATGAATGATTTCAAGAACTCAAAAAACAGATTGACGCGTATCGGTTTCCTCGGTACGCTGGGGCGTATGACTCAATCCCGCCTCCCGCGTTCAATCCGCGTACGCATACGTCGCGAAAAAGCCCGCATCCGCCGGGAAATTTCGGACAAGTCGGAGTCGGAGAGAAAAATTATGGAACTTGTTGTCCGCGTCGCGGCGCCGTATACTGAAAAAAGATGGGAAAAACAGCGCATTTGAAACTGACGCGGACCGTGGTTTTTGTTCTGGT
>JBBTXJ010000037.1:0-8103 GCA_038062335.1 Patescibacteria group bacterium
AGTGCCGCTTGAGCACGTATGGGTTGGTTTTTCCGGCACGCATTTGGAGACCCAGACCAGTAAGGGGACCGTTGTTGTGGCTTAGTCCAATTGTGAAATTACACCTGATGATGTGGATCGGGCTGTTGAGTCGGCGCGCACCATCGCAACGCCGCTCAATTACGAAATTTTGCATGTGGTGCCACGGAGTTTTACGGTAGATGGTCAGCGCGGTTTAAAAAATCCGGTGGGTATGTCCGGTGTGCGTTTGGAGGTAGATACGCACATTATTCAGGGCGTGAGCGCGCATATTAAAAATACTACGCACGCGGTGTATCGCACCGGTCTTGATATTGATGATGCGGTGCTCGGTATTTTGGCAACGAGTGAAGCGGTGCTCTCGCCGCGTCAGAAAGAATTGGGAGTTGTGGTGGTGAATATGGGCGGTGCGACGACGGGAGTGAGTGTGTTTGAGGACGGCGATTTGTTGCAAAGCCAGATGTTGCCGATTGGTTCGGCATATATCACGAATGATCTCGCGCTTGGCCTGCGTACGGATGTTGATGTGGCTGAAGCCATAAAGATTCGCTATGGGACGGCGCGGGCAGATATGGTTGATAAAAAAGAGCTTATTAATGTAAAAGAATTTGGTGGGTCGAGTGATGAAACCGTATCACGAAAATACATCGCGACAATCATCCATGCACGCGTAGAGGAGATTTTGGATAAAGTTGATGAGGTTCTGCTCGCGCTCAATAAGAGCGGAAAATTGCCGGCGGGAGCTGTGCTTACTGGCGGTGGCGCGGCATTGGATGGACTGGTTGATGTGGCAAAGGAGCGACTGCGGCTCCCCGTATCGCTCGGCTATCCGGTTGGCATGGGGAGTGTGACTGACCGGTCAAATGATCTTGGGTTTTCTACGGCGATAGGTTTGGTGAAATGGGGGTATTTGGCCCAGCGCGAACAAGGAGAACGCGGCAGTTTTTCGCTTTCACGTTTTGGGGTTGTTGACAAAGCATCAAACGAAATCAAGAAATGGTTCAAGTCACTCATCCCTTGACATCATTTGACAGTTAGTGCGCCTATTTCGTATCATGTGAATACATGATACTTTTATTTTATTGAACACATTTTGTGTTCATGGCGATAGTGCCCGCAGGAGGATGAACACATTTTTTAAATGCTATGCCAGAAGTTAAACCAGAGATTGAAGGAGTTGTAAAAATTGCGGTTGTCGGCGTGGGAGGAGGCGGCAACGCCGCGGTTACCCGTATGGTGGAGGCAAAAATTCGTGGGGTTGAATTTATTGCGTTCAATACCGATCTCCAAGACCTGCATCAGTGTCAGGCAAAAACCAAGTTGAATTTAGGGAAGGGAGTCACGGCTGGAAAGGGTGCCGGCATGAATCCTGAACTCGGCCGTCGCGCGGCCGAGGAAAGCCAAAATGAAATTCGTGATATTCTGAAAGGTCAGGACATGGTGTTTATCACCTGTGGTTTGGGTGGTGGTACGGGCTCCGGCGCGGCGGCACTCGTGGCACAGCTTGCGCGTGAAAGCGGTGCGCTCACGGTTGCGGTGGTTACAAAACCATTCGGTTTTGAAGGCGCGGCGCGCCGTAAGATTGCGGATGAGGCGCATGAGCGATTGAAAGACAAAGTTGACACCATCATTACTATCCCGAATGACCGCGTTCTGCACATTATTGATAAAAAAACATCACTCACGGAAGCCTTTTGTATGGTGGACGATGTTCTCCGACAGGGGGTGCAAGGGATTTCAGAGGTGATTACGACTTCCGGGAAGGTCAACGTTGATTTTGCCGATGTCCGCGCCATCATGACTGACGCCGGCTCGGCGCTCATGGGTATTGGGGTCGCAAGCGGCGACAACCGCGCGATTGAAGCGGCAAAACAGGCGATCTCGTCGCCACTCCTCGATGTTTCCATTGATGGCGCGCGCGGCATTCTCATGGTCATCACCGGCGGCGAGAACATGGGATTGCAGGAAATGCAGGAGGCCTCGAAACTCATCACGTCAAGCGCCGTTGAAAATGCGCGTATTATTTGGGGCGCTGTCGTTGATCCAACCATGAAAGATGAAATTAAAATTACCGTTATCGCAACGGGGTTTGACGGCGGACGTCGGGTGATTGAACCGGCGGCGGAAGAAGCGTCGTCGCCGTACATGGTGGGCGGACGGCTGACGCGGCCGGTGTCGCGCGTGGCGCCGCTTGAGATGCCGCGTTCTCCCTTTAGTGAGTCGGCGGAACAGGAGGTACGAGACATAGGGAGTGTGGCGCCAAAACTTAAATTCGAAAAAACCGAAGAGGATGAGGAGCTCGAAATTCCCACGTTCATTCGGCGCAAAATGCAGGGGTGACGAATACGGTCATGCTGAATTCATTTCAGCATCTCCAACTGCGTTGTTTATAAAATGTGTTATACTTCTTTACATGAGATGCCCCGTTTGTCGTCACCGCGATACGCGGGTGGTTGATTCGCGCGTGGTGCCCGATGGGACCAGTATTCGTCGGCGGCGCCTGTGTCCTTCGTGCAAACATCGGTTCTCAACACTGGAAGAAATTGAACTTCTTGATTTCACGGTAGTGAAAAACGATGGACGTCGCGAATCCTATTCGGGTGAAAAGGTGCGGCGCGGTATTCAGCACGCTCTGGAAAAACGGCCCTATACGGAATTGGCGTTCAAAAGTTTGATTCACCACATCGAGCAGGATATTCAAAAATTAAAAAAACGCGAGGTCACGTCAAAAGAAATCGGTGAGATCATCATGCGTCGTCTCAAGAAATTTGATAAAGTAGCGTACATTCGATTCGCGAGCGTCTATCGGCAATTTGAGGATGTGCGAACATTTCAGCGCGAGCTTCAACAGTTGGCCGGCGGCAAGCGGCAATTTAAAAAGAAAATAACATAGATTGTCATGCTGAATTTATTTCAGCATCTAATTATTTTAAGGAGGTATGAGCGAAGAATGGCACAAAACGCTTGATAAACTCGGGAAAGACAACATCCATGTGAGTCAGGAGATTTTGGCGGACGTTAAGGTCATTAGACGACGATTATTTTGGATCCAATTGATCGCGTGGCTCAAATTAGCGATCATTGCGACACCCATTATCTTGCTGCTCTTGTGGTTGCCTCCGCGGTTGAAAGTGATCTGGAAAGATTACCAGAGTATTAGCAAGGAAATTGAGGTGTTGGCGAGTTCAAGCACCAATCCGATTGATTTACTCAAGGTGCTGTTGCCGTTGTTGAATAAATAGTTTTTTAATTGTTATGATGACACGCCGTCTTTTAATAGCGGTATTTCTGGTCAGTTTTATCGCCGGCGGCGCGGCGGGAGCGATCGTGACCGGCATGAATCAGCGATTGGGTGGCGCGGTTTTTGGCGCCACGGGAGCAGGGTCGTCCGCGGGAACGCGCGAAGTGGTGCAAGAGGAAAGCGCCGTGATTTCGGTGGTTGAAAAAGTGTCGCCTGCGGTGGTGAGCGTGGTGATTTATAAAAAACTCGGTTCCCTTTTTAATCGCACGGGGCCGCTTTTGAGCGATCCCTTTTTCTTTGGTTTTAACGCGCCCGCATTGCGCGATGATGGCGCGCTTCGGCCCGTGGGCGGCGGGAGCGGGTTTATCCTGCGCGCTGACGGTCTCGTCGTGACGAATCGTCATGTTGTGGATGATGCGAACGCGTCGTATCGGGTCGTACTGACCGATGGGCGCGAGTTTGACGCGGAAGTAAAAGCAAAAGATGAAATCCTTGATTTCGCGCTTTTGAAAATCAATGCCACCGATTTGCCCACGGTGTCCCTCGGTGATTCCGACGCTATAAAAATCGGTCAATCCGTGGTAGCAATCGGCAATGTGTTGTCTGAATTTGCGAACACGGTTACGAGCGGCGTGGTTTCTGGCGTGAATCGGCGCGTGGTGGCCGGTGACGGGCGGCGCAGTGAAGTAATAGAGGAAGCCATTCAGACCGATGCGGCCATCAATCCGGGCAATTCCGGCGGGCCGCTCGTGAATTTGCGCGGCGAAGTGATTGGGATTAACACCGCGGTGAGTCAAGAAGGACAATCGGTCGGTTTCGCCACGCCAATCAATGCCGTAAAATCGCTTATCACGAGTTTTGAAACCCATGGCCGTTTTGTGCGGCCGTGGCTTGGCGTGCGGTATGTTATGCTGAACGCGGTGCTTGCGGAAGCGGAAAAGCTTACCGTGAAAGAGGGCGCGTACATTGTACCCCGCGCTTCCAAAGATCGCGAGTCCGGTGTGGTGCCGGATGGTCCTGCGGCAAAGGCGGGTTTTCAGGAAGGAGATGTTATTGTGGAGGTTGCTGGAAAGCCGATAAACGAGCGTCGGTCGCTCTCGCACGCGATTGCGGAATTTCAACCGGGCGCCGAGGTAGAGGTAAGGGTGGTGCGCGCGGGAAAGGTATTGACGATGAAGGTGGCGCTGGCAGAGTTTGGGAAGTGACCCGCCTCCTCGGCTGGTCATCCCGAGCGAGTCCCGACTTTTCGGGACGAGTCGATGGATCTAATCGATTGGATTTCTCGACTCGCTTCGCTCGCTCGAAATGACAAGCGCATGGTATACTATAACTATTACTATTCATTTTTTTATATCCGTGTATGCTCCCCACCGCCAAGCAAACAAAAATCGTCTGCACCATCGGCCCTGCCTCGCATGACATCGCCATCCTCAAAAAACTGATTGCCGCCGGCATGAATGTCGCGCGGCTTAATTTTTCTCACGGCACGCACGAGGACCACGCCAAACTAATCCGCGCGGTGCGTCAGGCCTCCAAAGAGACCGGCGAACCGGTTTCGCTCCTTCAAGACCTCTCCGGCCCTAAAATGCGCGTCGGTGATTTGCCGGAAAAAGGCATTCAGCTCAAAAAGGGCGAAGAAGTGAAAGTGGCGTTCGGTAAAGAATATAAAGGTGATATCATTCCGGTTTCCTATCCCTATATCCACACCGATATCCGGCCCGGCGAACAGGTTCTGCTTGATGACGGGCTGATGGAACTGCGCGCATTGCGCATATCGGGCAAAACACTGTATTGCAAAGTGGTGGTCGGCGGCACGCTTCTGCCGCACAAAGGATTCAACGTGCCCACGTCAACGCTCCGCATTGACACGATCACGGCAAAAGACCGTGAGGATGTTGCGTTCGGTTTGGAACAAGGGGTTGATTGGGTGACATTGTCGTTCGTGCGTTCGGCCGATGATATTCGCAATCTTAAGAGCATCATTCGTCGCCACAAAATAAAGGGGCCTCTGCCGCTGATTATGGCGAAAATTGAAAAACGCGAAGCCCTGATGCAACTGGAAGAAATTGTGCGCGAATGCGATGGCATTATGATTGCGCGCGGCGATTTGGCGATTGAAACAAAAGCTGAAGAAGTTCCCGTGCGTCAGAAACAAATTATTGAAATGTGTTTGCGGCTCCAGCGGCCGGTGATTGTGGCAACGGAAATGATGGCGTCAATGGCGAAAAATCCGCGTCCGACGCGCGCGGAACTCTCTGATGTGGGCCATGCGGTGATGGACCATACGGATGCGGTGATGACCTCTGGCGAAACAGCCACCGGTGCCTATCCGGTAGAGACGATAGACACTATGGCAAAAATCGCTCAATCTACAGAAAAATCAGTGTTTGACGACTATCCTTTGGAACTCCACGCCAAGCATCAGCACACGCGCGATCGGATTGTCGGAACCATCGCGCAATTGCTGGTGGAACACACCAAGGCGGCGGCGCTCGCGTTTCTTCCGGGTCAGGAACAAATGGCGCGATTAGTTAGCCATTTCCGTGTACGGGTGCCGATTCTTGTAGGCGTCCGCACACAGCATGAGGCAACGCGTCTTAATTTGTGGTGGGGCATTCATGGAGTAGTGGTAAAAGGCGATACATCTGGCATGCAACGCGAACTCATGAGCTGGCTGCGTACGCATGGAGTAAAAGCGAGCGGTGTCGTTGCGTTTTTGTCCGCGCAGTATAGCACGGAAGACGAACGATTTTCTTTGCACGTGCAAGAAAAAAGAACCGGTAAATAAAAAATAATTTTTAAGAGGGAGGAGGTGACGTATGTTTCCAACATTTTTGACGTTCGCTCCGTGGGGGTTATTAATTATTCGTGTTGCGGTGGGACTTATCTTTTTGCCGCATGGATGGATGAAGTTGCGCGATCCTAAAGTTACCGGACAAGGATTGGGATGGAGTACGGCCGCGGCTGGCCTCTTGGGGTTTGTGGAAACCGCATCGGCGCTTCTCTTGATTCTCGGCCTCCTGACACAGCTTGCCGCCTTGTTGCTCGGCCTCGTGATGCTCGGTGCGATTTACTATAAAATTACGAAGTGGCACAAGAAATTCACGGGCGATGGCGGCTGGGAGCTTGATTTGGCTCTTCTTGGGGCAAATATCGCGCTTCTTTTCGCTGGCGGCGGCGCGTGGGCGCTCGATCGGATAGTCTTCTAATTTATCCACAGTTTCTGGCTTGAAGATAAAGCTGTGATGCGTAGCTGTTTTGTGGTATAATCAGATTACCGATGACGAACTTTGGAGGTTCACATCAGGGGAATAAGTGGTGGGAGAAGAAACCCGGTACACAACGTGTTTCTTGGTTTTTTGTTTTCCGAAAAAATATCACGATGAGGCCGCCATCGTGGAAACGCGTTGGTCGGCCGATTTTAATTATCTTTACCGCTCTTGCGTTTGCGTTGTCCGGCATGATGCCTACCTTGGAAGAGCACATACGCGTGGCACGCGCCGCCACGTTAACCGTCTGTTCCAGCGGCTGTGATTATGCCACTATTATCCTCGCGGTTAATGCTTCATCAGATGGCGATACTATTTCAATCGGCACCGGCACCTTTTATGTTACTTCTTCGATCAGTTTGGCAAGCAAGGCGAAGATTTTTGATGGTGCTGGCGCGGCGAACACGACCCTCATCGCCAGTTCAAGCGCTTCGTATATATTTACCAACACCACCGATGCTGGTCTCGCCACCACATACACTATTAAGGAGATGACCATCAATGAACAATCGGGCACTGCTCCGGGGATTTTGAGTTTCAATGGCCAAACAACTCCGGTCACGTTGAATTTTACGGATAATATTGTCACGTCCTTCGGTAATACAGCACGCGGGCTTCTGCTTGTATCATCGGGCAACACGTCGGGTATAACCGCAACCATCACCGGCAACACAATTACCATGGATGGTGCGGCCGACCTCGTATTTGACTGGGATGGTGTAGGCACCACCAGTACCATCACGGTTGCGACCAACACGGTCACCAATGGTCTAGACACGTTTAATTATACCAACGGGTCTGGCGTCGGGAGCACCGTTACCTTTAACAGCAACACGGCGAGCGGTTTTGGGTCGTCCATGGCCACTATTTCTGGCGGCACAACAATTAACATATATAGCAACACGGTTACGGGCGGCAACACCAATGACGGTATCGTCGTGTATCCTGATACCGGCGGCACCACGAACATTTACAGCAACTCCCTTACCATGGGAAACGGGACAAGTAATAACGGCATTGACGTATTTTTGAGTAGTCTCCAGGTAACGAGTACCCAGATGAATATTTATCGCAACACTATAACAGGAAGTGACATTGGTATTAATATTGGCGGTAACAGCTCTAGCGCCGGCGTGACCAATGTGTATAACAACGTCCTGTATGATTTGAATAGCGTGGGTATTTTTGGTAGCAGTGAAAATGCGGTGAATAACATTTTTAACAACACCATTGATAATTCACCTGCCGGTATTGACGCAAGCGACGCGGACAGTGGAACACAGTTAAATATCATCAACAACAGTTTTACCGATACCGGAAAGGGTGGCGCATATGTTCTCGCGTGCGGCACGGGAAATGAAAAGATTTTCAATAATAACGTCTATACCTACACCAGCTTAAATCTTAGTTGTGGCACCTTTTCTCTAGGATCCAAAGGCAACATTAGTGTGGTGCCGGGTTATAAAAATCACAATACTAATGATTTTTCTCTGTCTGCCACCTCTACCTGTTCTGCCGGATCAGACAACTGTGATTCTGGCATGACGTCCACCACCGTGTTTCATGCGCATGTTT
>JBBTXJ010000038.1:0-5825 GCA_038062335.1 Patescibacteria group bacterium
GTCAAGTCCGTTGTTGGTAACAATGGCAAGGCGTGGCGGGGGAATCACATTTGACGCGTCAATATCGCCGCCACAACCGGTTTCCAGCACCACCCATTCGCATTTCTTTTTTTCAAAATACACGAACGCGATTGCCATGAGCGTTTCAAAATACGACGGCGGGCCGTACGGAGAATCCGTGAGCGACCGCTCCACCGCTTCAAGCGCGCTGTTCGCGCATTCCACCAAATCCTCTGGACTGATGAGTTTGTTATCACAATGCCAGCGTTCCGTGTACGCGCTCACGTACGGCGAGGTGTAGCTCCCCACGCGATAGCCGGCGGCGCGCAGGATTTCATGGAGCATGGTGGTGACCGACCCTTTGCCCGACGTGCCGGCAACATGAATAAACCGGAGCCGTTTTTCCGGATTGCCCACATGGTCAAGAATCCACTGCATCCGTTTCAGGTAGATGGCGCACTGTCGCGGGTCTTTCGTATACTGCTTGACCGGCAGATTGTTCAGCGACAGCAGGGCGTTGACGGTTTGATTGTAGGTGGTGAGTTTCATGCGACGATAAATTTCATTTCTCCCATGTTTTTTATCACCCCATTCAATTCCAACATAGTCAGGGCGGTAATCGCGTCGGCGCTGGTGATGCCGGTTGCGGCGATGAGCGCGTCAATGTGCATCGGCTCCTGCGAGAAACACGCAAGGAGTTTCGCTTCAGTTTCGTTTTTCGGCGTGTAGGTGCGCGTTTCTTTCAGCGCCTCAATGCCGAGTATTTCCAAAATTTCAGTTGCTTCCCGGACCAAATGGGCGCCCTGCCGCAAGATATCGTTGCATCCCTCGCCCGTGAAATGGCCGAGTTGATGGGGGATGGCGAACACCTCTCTATTGTAATCTAATGCGTGTCGCGCGGTGATGAGCGCGCCGGATTTTATGGGCGCTTCGGTCACGAGCACGCCGAGCGATAACCCCGCGATAATGCGATTGCGTTCGGGAAAAGTAAACTTAGTTCCTCGGGTTCCTTCCGGGTATTCAGACACAAGACAGCCACCCGTGTCAAGGATGCGATGGGCGAGCGCAAAATTTTCGCGTGGAAAAATGGAATCGTCATCAACGCCGGTACCGAACACCGCGATAGTGGGTATACCCGCTTCCACTGCCGCGGTGTGCGCGATCGCGTCAATTCCACGCGCGAGCCCGCTTACAATAACAACGCCCGCGCGTACGAGGTCAGCCGCAATGCGCGCGGTCCATTCCGCTCCATAGCGCGTGAGCCGCCGCGTGCCTACAATCGCAATCGTGGGCAATGCCGGATTTGGCAATGTGCCGCGGAGATACAACTTTTTCGGCGCCGGTGTTATGTGCGTGAGGAGTGGTGGATAATTGGCATCCTCGGGAGTGATTGTGTGGATAACTATTTTTGACATATCAATCATTAAAACGGTACGCTCCTTTCAACAACCAAACCAGAGGAGGAGACCGATGACGCCCACGACAGAGCCCACTGATTCGGAGAAAGAACTAGAACGGGCGCGGAAGGAATTCGAGACGACGCTTCCGAAGATGGTGTACATCTCGGGAGCGCTCACGGACATGCCCGAGGAGGAACGTGCGCGGTTGCGGACGTTCTATGAGGCGCTTGGGCGGGTGTGCAAGGAGTTCGGGTACGCAGTGTACATTCCCCACATTTATGGCGATCCGAAACTGGTTGCGCACAAGGAACCTGTCGAGATAGATCACATGGATCGTCTTGCGGTTACCCTTTCGTATTTTGTAGTGGCATATGTGGGCGTGCCGTCTCTCGGTGTGGGCATTGAGATTGAGATGGCGCATCATGCGCACAAGCCGGTGGTTCTTCTTTATGAGAAGGCCAAGCTCGCCGAACGTCGTATTTCACGTTTGGTGCGCGGCAACCCTGCCGTGTCGTGGCAGATTTCGTTTACGGATTTTGCCAATGCGGCGGAGGAATTGCGGGCATTTCTCAAAGAGCGATCACCGTTCGGTGGATTGCCCGAGCAGTTGCCGTTGCCGCTCTGTACGCCTCGTTCGTAGCATCAAAGCCTCGATTCGCCAGTCGGCGGAATCGGGGCTCTTTTTTATCTCATCCATTCCTGCACAGCCGTCACGGCGGTGCTGACACCTTTTTTAATCCGTGATTTTTCAAACAATCCAAATCGGCCGAGCACGAATTTCGCGCTGTCGGCCGGTTTGCGCCCGGGCCCGATGCCTACGCGCACGCGGCTGAAATTCTTGTTTCCCAGTTGTTGAATAATGGAATCCACGCCATTGTGTCCGGCCGCGCCACGGCTGTGTTGCGCTTTAATTTCGCCGAGCGGAATATCTAAGTCATCATGCGCGACAAGGAGTTTATCTCCAGAGATCGTAAAATACTTCATGAGCGCGGCCACGGCGAATCCGGAGTTATTCATGAACGTTTCAGGTTTCGCAAAAATAATTTTTTCACCTTCCACCAGCATGTCCGTGACTTTCGCTTGAATATCCTGCGGCGCGTTCGTCCACGCGGGAAGATGCAACTCGGCGGCGAGCGCGTCCAGCACCGCATACCCCGCATTATGGCGGGTTTTTTCGTAGGTTTTGCTTGGGTTTCCGAGGCCGATTATTAGTTTCATATTATTTCTTCTTCATCCTAATCACAATCGGCGTTCCGGTAAAGTCGTACCGTTCGCGGAGGCGGTTGGCAAGATACGATACGTATGAACGGTGCACGGATGTCCCGTGTTTGATAAACAACTCAAACGTGGGCGGCGCAGTGCCGTATTGTTTCATGCCGAGTAATTTGGGAAACTTGGTGCCTTTGCCGCGCGGCGGCCGATGTTTCGCGATTACCTCTTTGAAAAATGTTCTCACCTCGTCTTCCGTGAGTGTGCGGTTGCGCGCCTCGTGCACTTTTACAATAAGCGGCAGGATGTTTGCCACGCCTTTGTTTTCCAACGCGGAGATAAGGAGCATCGGCGCGTAGGTAGCGAATGGAAACACGCGCGTGATTTGTTTCTCGGCCGCTGTGCGCGTGGCTTGCTCGCTCCGTCCCGGTACCAAATCCCACTTGTTCACCAAGAGAACAATGCTCACATCAGAGCTTTCAATCAGTTCCGCAAGCCGCTTGTCTTGCACACTCAAATCATCGCCGGCATCAAGCGTCAAAAGCGCAATGTCAACGTCTTGCAGTGCGCGAATGCTTTTCTGTACGCCTTCTTTTTCGAGCCCCGCCCCCATGCGTGCCGGACGGCGAATGCCCGCGGTGTCTACAAACAAAATCGGCGTATCATTCCATGTGATTAAGGTATCGTGCGGTTCGCGCGTGGTGTGCGGTATTGGGCTTACAATCACGCGCTCTTCACCTATTATCGCATTGAAAAGTGTGGATTTTCCCACATTCGGCTTGCCGATAATCGCCACGCGAATGGGTACGGTTTCTATCTCCGGTACTATCGGATATTTGCTCTGTATCGCGGCGTAAATAACATCAAGAAAATCACCCACATTGCGGCCATTTTGCGCGGAAATGGGAACGGGTTCGCCAAATCCAAGGGCATGCCACACGGGGTCATGCATGATAAGTTCTTTGGCGTGCGTATCGGCTTTGTTTGCCGCGAGAATAACAGGTTTGTTTTGTTTGTGAAGCCGCCGCGCCAGTTCGCGTTCTTGCGGCAGGATGCCGGCGATGACATCAGTGACGAGCACAATGATATCCGCCTCTTTGAGCGCGAGTTCGGTCTGACGCATCACCTCTTTTTCCAGCGGTATGCTTTCATCGAAGGTGAGTCCGCCGGTATCAACAAAACGAATCGGATTGCCGCGCCACCAGGCAATCGCCACATTGCGCGTGCGCGTGGTGCCGGGCTGTGGCGAGACGAGGGCCTGCCGTTCCTCAATGAGGCGATTAAACAGCGTGGATTTGCCAACATTAACTCGGCCGACGAGAGCGACGGTGGGGATGGAGTCTTTTACGATGGTGGATTTATTAGCCATGTTAATACGGTTCCTTACTATCATCCCCCAACAAGATAATCACCGAAACCGACGGTGTCTCCTCAATGAGGGGCGTGGAAGAGGCCGTGACGAGGCCGACGCCAAACACGTCAATCAGCGGCGCGGTTTTTTTCTTATCGTCAGGGTCACGCAAAATAAGCTGGGTTTTTGCGAGCGGCCGCTCAATCGTATTTCCCACCACGGGTACCGCAAAACCCTGCTCCTCAAGCCATTTTTGCCAACGGGTGGCAAAACCGGTCTTCCACGTTCCATTATACACGCCTACGCGGAGCGCTGAAACGGGCGGTTTTGGATCGGGCGCGAGCGGCACCACGCGTTCGGCGCGTTCCAGCAATTCATTAACGAACAGGTGAATCTCATCGTAATTTCCCGCGCGCGGCTGGAGCAAGAACGCGCCGTTCACGGTGGCATTCATCAGCAGGTCATCTTCGGCATTCGTGAGTACGTGCTGTTTGATGTTTTTCGGTTCAATGGATTGCGCGAGCGATAAGAGCTGAACTATTTCCATAACATCGGCATTGGTGGTGATATGTTCCCGCAGTGTCTGAATGATGCGACTGATGCGCGCGGGATTGGTAATCGTGCCGAGCGATAAGAGTTTGTCGCGAAGCGCCATGAGCGTTTTTTGCTGCCGCTTCGCGCGCGCGAAATCCGACCCTTCGCCATTGTTGCCATGCCGCGATCGAGCAAACATGAGCGCCGTTTTGCCGTCCATGTGTTGCGCGCCTTTGTTAAATGAAACGGTGTTATATTGATTGGGACCGGCCGGAAAATTTTGGTCCACAAATCCGCGGTCCACCACGATATCCACGCCACCCACCTCGTCAATCAATTGTTCAAACGCGGTGAAATCAACGCGCACGTAATAATCAATGGGTTCATCCAGCGTTTTTTCCACTACCTGCGCCGCGAACGCGCCGCCGTTGCCCGGCTGTTCTTCTTCGCCAAATGAGTTTGCATGATTAATTTTGTACCAGCCGTAGCCGGGGATGGGCGCCGCGAGATCGCGTGGAATAGACAGAAGTGCCGCATGGTTTGTGGACGGTTTTACACTCGCCACGATGATGGTGTCCGTGAGATACGGCCCGTCATGCCCGGGTCCGCCCATGCCCAAGAGTAGGATGTTGATGCGATCGCGGCGCGTGCCTTCTAAACCCGCGGCATCGCCGGTGATAAACGCTTTCAGTCTGCGGAAAATGCGATGATAGGACGGTTCAAAATCGCCGCCGCTTGCCACTGATTCCGCGTTCGCCACCGCCGGCGCGCGTTCCTGCCATGCGATATAGCCGACCGAGCTCACGCCAGCCAGAACCAGCGCCATGACAAAAATTCGCCATACCCTTTGTGGTTTTTGTGGTGTGGCGAATTCTTTAGGTTCAATAAAATTGATACGTCCATCGTTCATGCGGGGAAGTATAGCGCAGACGACGCGTTTTGGCAAGATTCTCAAGATTTAAGCGAGAAGTTCGCCGTTCACCCAGATAGCGTCCTTTCGCTCTATCACCATGCGCCAGCCATGTTTGCGTGCCACCTGCGCGAGTGCGAAGTTTGGATTGAAGGCGATGGGGTATGCCACGCGTTCCAAAAGAGAAATGTCGCCTTCTGTGTCGCCGACGCCAATTGAATGGGCAAGCGTGCTCCCGGGTAGGAGCGTGAGACACTGGTCAATAAATTGGTCTTTTCCATCCTCATGCGGCCGGATGAGACGCCTGCCGGTGAATTGTCCGTCGGTTATTTCTGCGGTTGAGCTGAATACGAATCGTTGGTCGAATCCCCATAATGCCGTAAAGGGACGCGCTACTATGTCTGGCGATCCGGTAATCGCG
>JBBTXJ010000039.1:0-7707 GCA_038062335.1 Patescibacteria group bacterium
TAATAAAATCGGTAGGAATACGGACTTGTTTTACCAGCCGGTTGCCGATAACAAGACAAAAATATTTTTTTGGTTTTAGTATTTCGTATGCTTTTTTTAGGCAATCGTTCAGGCCAATATAGAAACTTAAAACATCCTTAGCGCGGCTTTCGTCTCGCTTGGCGATTTTATCTAGCGAATCATTGAGATAATCTGACGAGAGTACATGAGATAGTGTTTTAGTAGCTCTACCGCCAAGCAATTCATTATCAACACCGGAAGCTTTGTTTGGATCGTCAAAAATATCAATCCACTGGGAGGAGAGCCTAGAAAATTGCCCATAGGCAACAGTTGTTCGGCTATCGCCATACGGCGGCGAAGTAATAATGCAATCAATAGAATTATCTTTTATGCCGTTATTTTTTGACGAATCGCCAAAAATTATTTTTGTCCACGCGTCTCTTTCCGTGTCTTTATAAAATTCGCCCATCCGCACAATGTTTGCTTCTGCTTTTTTTCTGAAAATGCCGAGAACATCGGGATCGTGTTTCTCTGACTTCTCCCCCTTAATTCTCACCAATTTGAATTCGCCCGTTTTGGTATTTGAGGCGTAGCGCACAATTTCGCTAAAAGCGACCATCAAGAAATTGCGTATCGCCTTATCTTCAGTTTCTTGAATTGCCTTTTTGAGCCTCGCGAGTTTGATAATGGCTTTTTCTTTGAACCAAAAATCAAGGTTTTTGAATTCTGGTTTTTTAATCTCGCTATCTTTTATTTTTTCTAATCTGCCGAGCAGAGAAAAATATTCTTTCGTTAATTTTTGAGGATTTATTGGCGTAGTTTTTGCTTTGGCAAGAAAAATTGCCAGCGGATTCAGATCAATGCCATAGGCATTTCTATTTAAAACATTGCTTTCAACAAGAGCCGTGCCGGAACCGCAAAAAATATCGCAAATCGTATCGCCCTCTTTGCTGTATGTCTCTAACAATCTGCGCGCAACTTGCGGAATGAACATTGCGGGATAGGTATGTATGCCGTGAGTGTATGTTTTGGTATTTTCCCCACGATAATCCCACGAGTAATCTATTCGGCGAGTGTATTTTTCATCTGATTGATCCTTGTCCGTCTGTGACTCAAGATTGCGTATTATTTTTACCACAATGCCGCGAATTTCTACGTCATCACGATATATTGGAAAAAGAGTCGGATTGGCGGGTTGCAGTCGGAATCTCCCTCTTTCTCGGTATAGCTTTTTGAGCGTTGCTTCATTATCATCAATAATCGCAACTACCGTTTGTCCATTGTCCGCAACCTCTTGCTTGCGAATGACAACAATGTCGCCGTCAAAAATACCATCCATGATCATACTGTTGCCTTGCACGCGCAAGGCATAATGCTTGCCCTGTTTGCTAATTTCGTCTTTGGTGATAGTGATTGTTTCGTTCGGCATCTCAATTGCCTCAATGGGCTGTCCGGCGGCGATTACACCCAGAATCGGTATTTCGATTGTTTGTTTTTTATCAACAGTCGAAATGGCGCGCGGCTGATTGAATTCTTTTTTAAGTTGGCCGGCTTCTTGTAGTTTTTTTAGGTGGTAATGGGCGGTAGAAACAGAAGCAAGTTTAAATTTACGCTTGATCTCCTCAAGAGAGGGGGCATAATCATGTATAGCTCGATATTCTTTTACGAAATCGAGAACCTGCTTTTGCTTTTTCGTTATCATACTGCTATTATAGAAAATAATTAGAAAGTATACAAATGCAGGTTATCCACATGCTTGGGGCTCAACAATTGAATGGGACAATAATGATTGGTGGTTCTGGTGCTGATGGCGTTTGCAGAAAAGTTTTTGATCTAAAAATAACCAGTACTTGGCCCATTATTTCTATCTCCACAAAACAACCACCAGTCTCTAATCGTGATAAAAGCTATGGCAAGTTAATATCGCCGCTAAAAAATTTGTCAGCCCAAGCGATGGCATGACGGAGGGGGGTGTGGGGGGAATTCCGCCATGCCATAACGAAAGAAGGACACGCACATAGCGCGCTTTTTTTATTTCCGGTATACTTGATGCATTATGGCGAAGGAGGTGGATCCCAAACAAGCGGCCGCGCAGGCGCTGAAAAAAGAGGTGGGGGGAGAGGTTAATCCCATTACCGGCATGTCGGGCACACAGCTCGCCACCAGTTTTTGGATTGCAAAACATCGGCCTATACTTCGCAAAATTCTGATTGGCGCTTTGGTGATTATTGATGTGGCGCTCGTGGGATACAGCGTCTGGGGATGGGGCACGTATGCGTTTTACGGTTTTTGGAAAGAACGCACGATGTTGCGGGACATGGCCGCGGTGCATGTTCCGTTTAAGGCATATAACGCAAAACACGCGCCCGCGGATGTGGCGCCGGGCGAGGTGTTGCTGTTTGATTCAGGGAACAAGGCGGGGTGGAAAGATATGCTCGCGACGATTGAGAATCCGAACGAACGCTGGGTCGCGGAGGTGGTGTATCATTTTGAAGATGGCGAGAACATCACGCCAACCGAAAGCGCCGTGGTATTGCCGGCGGAATCCACGTATCTCGGCGTGCTCGGTTTTGCGGCGTCCACCACCGTGCGCAATCCGTCGCTCGTGATTGAACGCACGTTGTGGTCGCGCGTATCAATGCGTTTAGCGCCCGATCCCGCGGTGTATATCGCGGCGCGTCGTGATTTCACGGTGGGCGAGGTGGCGGTGAATCGGCCGGGCGCCACGAAAAAAGACGTGCAGACCACGCAAATTTTGTTTGATGTCACCAACAACACCATTCATTCGTATTGGTCAGCGCCGTTTTGGGTGTTGTTGTACAGCAATAATACGCTCGCGGGCGTTGAGCTCGTGACCATTGAACCGTTTGACATGGGTGAGAAAAAAAGCATTGACCTTCGGTCATTGGTGAGCCGCAGCGTTACGCGCGCGGAGGTGATTCCGCGGCTCAATGTGTTTGACGAGAGTGTGTTCAAGAGTTCATCTCTATAGTTTGGAGATGCTGAAATAAATTCAGCATGACATTTTCGAGTTGACGGTAGCGCGGCGGCGGTGTAATACGATAGTGTACATTGCCGCCTGTGATTACACTGCAAAAATTTCGTTCACTTGATTGGGTACTTTTGGCGAGTACTTTTTTATTGCTGGTAATCGGGATCGTGGTGATTTACAGTATTGATGTGGCGCGCGCGACCAGTGGAGCGAACGGGGGGAGACAGCTCATCGCATTCTCGCTGGGTGTGATTCTTTTGTTCACTGCCGCGTTTGCGGCGGACACCTTTTATCGCGCTACGGCGCCGTGGTGGTATGTCGCGGGATTGTTGTTGCTGGGGCTGGTGTTGGTTTTTGGGGTCACGATTCGCGGCACGCAAGGATGGTTTCAGTTTGGCGGGTTTTCTCTGCAACCAGTTGAGTTTATGAAAGTCGCGCTCGTGCTTATGTTCGCGAAATTCGCGGCGCGGCAGAGGAGCGCGTTTAAACAATTCTCGTTTTTTGCGGGCAGTGCCGTGCTCGTGGCGGTGCCGATGGTGTTCGTGCTCGCCCAGCCGGATCTCGGCTCCGCGTTGCTGTTGGGTCTTTTTTGGCTTGTCATGATGGTGATGGTGCGCGTGCGATGGCGGTATCTTATAGGACTCGTGGCGCTGGGCGCGGTGGCCGCGAGTCTCGCGTGGGTTTTTGTGTTGCAACCCTACCAGAAGGATCGTCTTATTACTTTTGTGAATCCGGCGCACGATTCGCTCGGCGCGGGGTACAATATTACGCAATCCATTATTGCGGTTGGTTCGGGGCGATGGTTTGGCCGCGGACTGGGTTTTGGTTCGCAATCGCAACTGCGATTTTTGCCGGAGAGCCACACGGATTTTATTTTCGCCGTGATCGCGGAGGCGTTTGGATTATTGGGGGCGGTGATTGTGTTGAGTCTCATGGGGATGGCGCTGTATCGCCTCACGCGCATGATGACGGCGGCGCGCGATGATTTTTCCATGCTGGTGATTACCGGCGCGCTCGTGATGCTGGCGGCGCAGTGGGTGGTGAATATTGGGGCGACGATTGGTTTGTTGCCCGTAACCGGCGTGCCGTTGCCGCTGCTTTCTTACGGTGGGTCTTCGCTTATCAGCACGTTATTATTGCTCGGAATTGTGGAAAGTATGTACGCTAGTTGACACCCCTCACGCCTTCTGCTAGAATCCGCTATACTGGAGCAGTATGACACCACTCCCGAAGGAAATTTTCGACCACATCAAGTTCATCAAAACTTGCCCGCTGTGCAAAACCGCCTACGATAAACAGGGCATTCGGCTGGTAATGGGCGAGGAGAGCGCGCACTGGCTCCACATCACCTGCCCGCGGTGTTCGTCCGCGCTCATGGCCGTGGTGGTCACCTCACCGCACGGCATGAGTTCCGTCGGCATGCTGACCGATTTTAATTACGATGACGCCATCCGATTTCGCGATGAGGGCGCCATCAGCGCCGACGATTGTTTAACGCTTCATCAATTTCTTTATGACCTATCAACTCACCGTGAGCCCGCGAACCGAAAAGTCAGCGCGCGTGCGCGCCGGCGGTAATATTCCGGGCGTCGTGTACGGCCCGCAGTTTCAGCCGTTGTCGATTGTGATTCCCAAACGGGATTTTTTGCGTGTCTTGAAAGAGGCCGGTGAAAGCATGTTGATTGATTGTGTTATTGAAGGCCGCAAGGATCCGGTGGCCGTTTTGATTCAGGACATGCAATTTGACCCGCTCAACGATGGAGTGTCGCATGTGGATTTGCGACAGGTTGATTTGTCGCAGAAGATTGAAGCCGACATCGCGTTGAAATTTATCGGCGAGTCATTTGCGGTGAAATCTGAAGGCGGCGCGCTCGTGAAGACCGCGGATGTGATTAAAGTGAAATGTTTGCCGAAAGATTTGGTGCACGAAATTGAAGTGCCGATTGATTCGCTCAAGACCTTTGACGATGTTATTAAGGTGAAAGATATTCAGGTGCCCGCGAACATGGAGGTGCTTTCGCACGCCGAGGATGTGGTGGCGAAGGTGGCGGCGCCGATGACCGAAGCGGAACTCGCCGCGCTTGAAGAGAAGCCGGTGCTTGACGTATCGCAGATTGAAGTGGTTGGCAAGAAGGAGAAGGAAGAAGAGGGCGAAGAGGGCGCGGAAGCAACTTCTAAGGGGGATGACAAAATTAAAACCAAGTGAGTATCTTCTTAAGGTGAGGCGGGAGTGGGGCGGCGATCGGGCGGCTCTGTTTCTTTTCGTTGGGCTTCTCCTCTTGGCGTGGACCGTGTTCGCGGTAGTGTGGGTGTTGGCGACGCGCGTGCCCGAACGGCCGGCCGCGGTGGGGGCGTCGGCTACCACATCAACGCCAGTTGTTGTGGAAGCCGCGCTCGTGGCGGAACCGATTGTGGCGGTGATGATAGACATGCATCGCGACGCGCATCCCATTTCCGGCGTGGATCGCGCGCCGATTGTATATGAGGTGCCGGTGGAGGGTGGGATAAATCGCCTGCTCGCGTTATTTGCCGCGCATGATGTGGTGCCGGAAGTTGGACCGGTGCGGAGCGCGCGTCCGTATTTTGTGGATATTGCGAGCGAGTATGGGGCGATGTATATGCACGTTGGAGGCTCGCCGGATGCCGTGAAAAAATTACGAAAACGGGACGATGTGGTTGATGTGGATGAGTGGTATAACACGCAGTTTTATTGGCGCGATCGCCGCCGCGCATCGCCGCATCATATTTACACATCAACTACGCGATGGCTCGTGGCCGTGAAAGAGCGGGAGGTGGCGAGCTCCACGTTTGGTTCGTGGTATTTTAATGAAGAAGCGCCGAGCGGGTGGCGGCCGGCTCCGGAGATGAGCATTCGTTCAGTGAATAATGGGTCGGCCGCATGGCGATGGCGCGATGACGGATATGTCCGCTGGTTCGGCAATGACGCGTATCGCACGCGCGCGGGCGACGCGATTTCGGTGAACACAATTATTGTTCAACAAGTGGCCCAGCGTGTTTTGGATGCCGAGGGGCGGCTGGCGCTTGATCTTCGAAGCGAAGGATTTGCATGGGTGTTTCGTGATGGCGTGATGCTTCGTGGTTTTTGGAAATATTCTGAAAAAGAACATCGTACGCGGTGGTACGATGGTCAGGGTTTTGAAATTCCGTTGAAACCCGGCAGATTGTGGGTGCACGTGGTGCCGGTGGGCGTAGAGCCGGTGGTGTCGGCGCCCGTGGAGTAGCCGCGGTTGCAAGCGGTTGACAAACCACAGGCGCCGTGGTATTACTTGGTTAACAATCTCACACGAGGAGGGACCGGTGCCAGTTTTAACGGTGCGGCAGTTCATGGAACGTCAGGACGAGGTGTTGGAGCGCAGTTTCCGTAGCCGTCAGGCGCTTGTGCGCGAGGCGGGGCTTGTGTCGGATCCGGTCGTAACGGAACAGCGTGGGGGTTTTCACGTGGTGTTTCGTCACGAGCTTTCGATGGCGGAACAGGTTGCCACAGTTGCAAAGCGCATCGCTACGGTAGTGTCGGGAACGGTCGCCTATGGCAAGCGAGAAGTGCACACCACCATCGGTGACGCGGGTGTCACGCCCGGGTTTCAGTTTGATGATAGGAATTCGGAACAGACGAAAGTGCTCGATCGTTTGACTGTGAGTGTCAACACCGCGCTCGCGTCGCGGGGGCAACGGGATCTCAACTGCGCGATCACATACAATGGATGCCTCTCCAACCAGACCACGGTGATCGCGCCGGGAAGGCCAAACAGCGAATTCCTGCGGGTGATCAGGCGGATCAGGCGACAGTGTCAGAAGCTGGATCTTCCAGTGAGTAATCCATGGGGCGCGCACATCACGGTGGCGCGATTCGGGCAGGCGATGCCGCCGGACCAGCTTACGCCGTTTTTCCAGCTCATGGATGGTGTGGAGTACGTGGTGGGCACGAGCCGGCTCACCTGCGTGGATGTGGGGCATTTCACGTGTGGTCCCAAGGGGTTCAGGATCACGGTGATGGCGCGGTTTCCGCTTCGTTGATCGGGGAAGTGTGGCAGTCACATCGACTGCCTTTTTTATTTTTCTTTTAGTGCGCCGCGGGTGTATAGCATAATTAAAACTCCCGGCGGGCCGGGAGTTTTAGGTGGTTTTGAGTTGAAGCTCTTTAATTTGTTTGTCATGCGTTTCAAGTTTTTCTTCATGGCGGATGAAGGCATGGTTGAATGCCACTTGCTCTTGGTGCATGTCGTCTAGTTTTTTTATTATATGGTCTTGGCTGACTAGATAGTCATTTCTGAGCTGCCGCAGGTCGTCCTTTGTAGCCATGGTTTTTTTTATGTCCTTCACGTCTTGTTCAACGTTAAAGACACGGTTTTCAACTTTATCAAGTTTATCTTCAATTCTAACCAGCCGTTCTTCATGGTTGCCAAGTTTGTCAACAAGAACATCAAATTTTTTATCATGTTCGTCAAATCGTCTATCGTGTTCATCAAATCGTTTATCGTGTTGGGTCAGTTTTCCTAAAATGATGTCCTCCTGCATACAGGGATAGTATCCCAATATTTTTTTGGGTTGTCAAGGAGTTTTTCTTTTGATACAGTAAGGAGCATGAAACGCGAATTGCCGTCGGCCTACAATGCCAAAGATTACGAAGCCGCGATCTACCAAAAATGGGAAAAGGGCGGATTTTTTAAACCCGGTAAAAAGGGGAAGCCGTTTTC